>SKLG01000307.1 GCA_007123335.1 Anaerolineae bacterium
CAGAATGGGAGGCCGAGGCGGATCTGGCAGAATCTGAGGAGCCAGAACTTGAGGCTGAGCCCGGAGCCGAGTTTGAGGAGTCGGAGTTAGAGGCCGAAGCAGAAGCCGGCCTGGAGCCCGACTTTGCGGAACCAGAGATGGAAACGGAGCTTGGAGCTGAGGTGGAGCCTGAGGGGCAAGATTCAGAATCCTCATTTGTGACATATGTCGAGGGGCCAGAGACCGTCGATACCGCCGACGAGGAGGCAGCCTCTTTTGAGACAGAACCTACCGCTGAGGATACGGTGCAAGAGGAGGCCAAGGTAATGTCAGCCGATGCCGTGAGCATGACAGGTGCCGAGAATAGGGCAGCAGAACCGGCGGAAGCGCGATCTGCGCCAGAGTCCCGGGTCCAGTATGTTGAGCAACGCTCCAGTCCTTGGAGGAGCGCAGTGCTGGTGTTGCTTGGCGGCATCGCCGGTGTGCTGCTCACGTTACTGGTAGCGGTGATCTGGACCGGCACGGCCAGTTTTGCACCGCGTGCCGAGGTGGACGCCCTGAGTCGCAACTTGGATACGATCTATGGTAACCAAGAACTGGCCTGGGAGCGTATCGATCAACTCGTCACCCGCGCCAATGAGCTGGAGACCGAGGTGACGCAGCTACGGGGCTTGCGCGATCAGTTTGGGGCGATGGAGGGCGAATTGCAGGCGGCGCAGGCCGACGTGGAAGCTGCCCAAGCTACCCTCACGAATTTGCAGCAAGACCTTGGCCAACTGGAGACCGATCTCCGTGGCTCAGTGAGTGAGATTGACCAGCGCGTGCAGACTGCAGAAGGCGACATCGCCGACATGAGCGCCTCGTTGCAGACGGTCGAGACCCAGGTGGAAAGGGTCGGAGTCTTTTTTGGCGGGCTGCGTGATCTGCTCATCGACATGGAGGGATTGCCTGAAACCACGCCGGAAGGCTAGGCCCAAGGGTAAGCCATGGGCAAGGGGCCGGATAGTATGGTCTGGCCCCTTGTCGTCGCAGAGGGAACTCGCCTCCTCAATGGCTCGTCCATACTTGCTCTTCCTAGCGACTATCGATGTATGATGCTATGATCCCGGTTTCATGATTATGCCCGCCTTAGAGATTAGGCGCTCCTGTGGTAGAATAGATATCCACAGGAGGTGGTAGATCATTGAGCATCATTGATACCTTGTCAGCAGGTTTTCGCGCGGTGTCGCGACGTTTATGGTTGATAGCCGTTCCCGTGCTACTTGATCTTTATCTGTGGTTGGGTCCCAAGCTGTCCATCCGCCCCATGGTTGAGCAGATGGTGGCACTTTTTCGCAACATGATGGCCACGGCGTCGGTGCCGCCGGTCGATGGCTCAGCGGATGCGATTGCCATGGTAGAGCTCATGTTGCACACCTTTGAGGAGACTCTGGGGAGCATCAATCTCTTTGCGCTACTTGCCTGGGGGAGGATTGGGGTGCCTAGTATGACGGGCGTCGCCTTTATCCCCGAGAATGCCCGCTGGGTGATCGAAATATCGGGCTATGGCCAGGTGCTGGCCGCGCAACTGCTGTTGCTGGGAATAGGGCTTTTGGTCGCATGTGTATATCTGACCATGCTGGCGGATACACTGCGGGTGGATAGCGGCGACTCTGTTTTCACGCGCTTCCAAGTCTTGATGCGCCGAGTACCTGCCTATTGGTTGCATCTGGCGATCATCTTTGTGCCCCTGAGCATGTTGTTCATTTTTACGCTTTCGGTCGGCATGTTGCTGGGGCCGCTCTCGGTGTTTGTGGCTGTGGGAGTGTTGTGGGCCATGCTCTTTTTGGCCTTTGTGCCTCAGGCGGTGGTTCTGGCCGAGCACAGGCCACTGATGGCTCTCTGGAGCAGCGTGGCCATTGTGCGGATCAACTTTTGGTCGACGTTGGGCATTGTGTTGCTGGTCAATGTCATTGCTGCAGGTTTGGGGCTGATTTGGAATCAGCTTCTGTTAGGGTCTGCGGCGGGCACACTGTTGGCCATCCTGGCCAATGCCTATGTAGGTACGGGGCTTACTATGGCCCTCTTTATATTTTATCGTGATCGTATCGTTATGCTTCGTCAACGTCTGGAGGAGCAAAGGAGTATCTGAGCCCCATGGTTGATAGGGTGCCGCGCTATACCGCGGAGGACATCCAGGTTCTAGAGGGGTTGCAGGCTGTTCGCCGTCGCCCCGGAATGTATATCGGCAGCACCGATGTGCGTGGGCTCCATCATCTCGTCTATGAGGTGGTGGACAACTCCATCGACGAGGCGCTGGCCGGCGTTTGCGACCGCATTGACGTTATTATTCATGAGGATAATACGGTGACGGTGCGTGACAATGGCCGCGGCATCCCGGTGGGCATCGAAAAGACCACCGGCCGCAACACTCTGGAGGTGGTGCATACGGTGCTGCACGCCGGGGGCAAATTCGGCGGCGGCGGCTACAAAGTGGCCAGTGGTCTGCACGGTGTGGGCGTGTCGGCGGTAAACGCTCTTTCGGCCTGGTTGCAGGTGGATGTGGTCTATGAAGGACGTCACTACTCGCAGCGCTACGAAAGAGGGATCCCCACCGGTGAGGTCGTCGACCACGGCAAAGCCAGGGGTCATGGGACGACGACCCATTTCCTGCCGGACGAAGAGATCATACAGACCCTCGATTATCGCTTCAAGACGTTGGCGCAGCGCTTTCGCGAGATGGCATTTCTGACGCGCAATCTTACGATCTGCTTTGTCGACGAGCGTGAGCATCGCGAGCAGACCTATCATTTTGAGGGTGGCTGTAAATCGTTTGTGCGTTACATGAACCGTTCGCGCAAGGTGCTTCACAGCGAGCCCTTTTACGTCGAGGCCGAGGTCGATGGCGCCAACGTCGAGGTGGCTCTCCAGTATACCGACGGCTATTCCGAGTCGGTGCTCGCCTTTGCCAACAATATCAACACCGTCGATGGCGGCACACATCTGACCGGGTTTCGCAGTGCTCTGACCCGCAGCCTGAACGAATATGCGCGCACCAAGGGCGCGATCAAGAATGGGGATGGCAATCTGTCGGGGGAGGATGTCCGCGAGGGGCTCACGGCGGTGATCAGCATCAAGATGTCTGATCCCCAATTCGAGAGCCAGACCAAAGCCAAGCTGGGCAACGCCGAGGCAGCAGGCCAGGTTGCTGGCGTGTTTGGCGAGGCTTTTGGCCGGTGGCTCAACGACAATACCAGCGCGGCCAACGCCATCATCAACAAGGCGGTGACGGCGCGACGGGCCCGGGCCGCGGCACGCCAGGCGCGAGATCTGGTGATGCGCAAAAGTGTGCTGGAGACGAGCACCCTGCCGGGCAAGCTGGCCGACTGCTCCGAGCGTCAGGCCGAGCGCAGTGAGTTGTTCATCGTCGAGGGTGATTCTGCCGGTGGCTCGGCCAAGCAGGGCCGCGATCGGCGCTTTCAGGCCGTCCTTCCTTTGCGCGGCAAGATCCTCAATGTTGAAAAGAGCCGCATCGACCACGCGCTCAAGAGCAACGAGATCAAGGCCTTGATTCAGGCCCTGGGCACCGGCATCGCCGGGCAGTTCGATCTCGATAGCCTGCGCTACGGCAAGGTCATTATCATGACCGATGCCGACGTTGATGGCGCCCATATCACCTCGCTGCTGTTGACCTTCTTCTTCCGCTATATGGAGCCCTTGATCACATCTGGTCATCTCTTTTTGGCTCAGCCGCCGCTCTACAAGGTATCCACCTCACGCAGCGAGCACTATGTCTATGATGAGGCAGAAAAAGAGGCGCTGGTCAAAAAGATCAATGCCAAGAGCTTGGCGGTGCAGCGATACAAGGGTCTGGGCGAGATGAACCCAGAGCAGCTCTGGGCGACGACCATGGATCCAGAGCGCCGCACATTGCTGCAGGTGACCCTTGAGGATCAGGCCTCGGCCGACCAGATGTTTGATCGGCTCATGGGCAGCGAAGTGCCGCCGCGGCGCAAGTTCATCCAAACCCATGCCAAGGATGTGGAGAACCTGGATGTGTAGGTATGGTATGGATTGTAGATTTCACGTCACTATGAGGCAAGGTTCTTGTCTGCACATCATCTGACGGTCATTGGCGGGGGGTTGGCGGGCTGCGAGGCGGCCTGGCAAGCAGCACGTCATGGCGTCGAGGTGACGCTGTACGAGATGCGGACGCTGGACCCAGCGCATGAGCGCATGACGCCGGCCCACCAGACCGATCTGTTGGCCGAGCTGGTTTGTAGCAACTCGCTGGGCTCTAACCTGTCGACGCGGGCGCCCGGATTGCTCAAGCAGGAGCTGCGTACCCTCGGCTCGTTGATTTTGAGCTGTGCCGATGCTACGGCGGTGCCGGCGGGGATGGCGTTGGCCGTGGGCCGTGAGACGTTTGCCCAGGCAGTGACCGACGCTATCGAGGCGCACCCGTCCATCACCCTCCGACGCGAGGAGGTGACCGCGCTACCCCAGGATGGCGCGGTGGTGGTAGCCAGTGGACCGTTGACGTCTGATGCCTTGGCCCAGGATATCGCTACTCTAGTGGGCCAGGAGCAGCTCTCTTTCTACGATGCCATGGCGCCCATCGTGATGCTGGAATCCATCGATCAGAGCATCGTCTTTTCGGCCTCGCGCTGGGGGCGAGGCGATGCCGACTATATCAACTGTCCGATGACCCAGGAAGAGTATGAGCGCTTTATAGATGCGCTGCTCTCGGCGGAGCGCATTCCCTTGGAGGCGTTCGAGCGCGAGGATCCACACTTTTTCGAGGCTTGCTTGCCTATCGAGGTGTTGGCGGCGCGGGGACGCCAGGCGTTAGCCTACGGCCCGCTCAAGCCGGTGGGATTGCGCGATCCGCGCACCGGTCAGCGGCCCTATGCCGTGGTGCAGTTGCGCCAGGACAATCTGGCCGGTACACTATATAATCTGGTGGGCTTTCAGACCAATCTGCGTTGGGGAGAGCAGCGTCGCGTCTTCTCACTCATCCCCGGTCTCGAGCATGCCGAATGGGTGCGCTTTGGGCAGATGCACCGCAATACCTATCTGAACGCGCCGCAAATCCTGGATAGCACGATGCAATGGCGCGGCAGGGAGCAAGAAGATCAGCGGTTGTTGTTCTTTGCCGGCCAGATCGTGGGCACCGAGGGATATGTGGCCTCGACCGCGAGCGGCTGGTTGGCTGGCACGAACGCTGCGCGCCGCTTGTTGGGCTGTGAGCCGTTGACGCTGCCGGCGACGACGATGATCGGGGCGTTGATGCGCTACGTGTCCCACGCCGAGGGGGATGACTTTCAACCGATGAAGCCCAATTTCGGGATTCTGCCGCCTCTTGGTTCCAGCGCAGGTCCCAAGGCTGTGCGCTCCAAGCGCGATCGGCATATCGCTTACGCCGAGCGCTCGGAGCGCGAGTTGGCGGCTTATCTCGATGCGGTCGCATCGTCTTTGACAGGGTGTGATCCGTGCCCCGATGTGTAGGTGACGCAGAGCAAGTTGGCGAGGGCGTTTCAGCCGCCAAGCCCCGTCGGTTGCCACGTGCTGGCCGATGGGCGTGGCGGGGGATTCTTTATGTCTTGGTCCTGGTCGTGGCTGTATCCGGGTGTCAGTGGCTGGCTAGCGATGGTGGGGCCAGCCTCCGCTTTAGCGGCAGCCGCGCGCTGCGCCATGCCGAAAAGCTCTGTGCCTTGGGGCCACGGCCTGTAGGCAGTCCCGCTATCGACAGAGCCGCCGATTATATCGAACGGGTGTTGCAGCGCAACGGTTGGGAGGTGTCTACGCAGGATTTTGCGTACCGGGGCGAATTGGTGCGCAACGTCATCGGTAAAAAGGGCTCGGGCCCACTGGTCATCATTGCCAGTCCGTATGATACCCGCCCCTTGGCCGATCGCGATCCTGCTGATCGCTCGCAGCCAGTAGTGGGAGCCAACGAGGGCGCCAGCGGTGCGGCGGTGCTGCTTGAGCTGGCCCGTGTGCTCGACGATGGTGCGCTGGACGGGATGCAGGTATGGCTGGCCTTTCTCGGCGCTGAGCAACGTGGCCAGATCGATAACTGGAGTTGGGCCGTGGGTGCCCAACGCCTGGCCGAGAGTCTGGTGGTCACGTCGACATCGGCGGACCGGCGTCCCGAGTACGTCGTGGTGCTGCACATGGTCGGCGATAAGGATCAGATGTTGTACTATGAGTGGACGTCGACGCTGTGGATCCAGGAAAAGCTGTGGCGCGAAGCCGCGATGCTTGGCTATGCAGAGTACTTTGACCCGCGTCACAAGTATGTCGTCACCCAGGGCAGCCATACACCCTTTTTGCGCTGGGGTATCCCGGCGGCGTTGATCGCCGACCTGGACTATTCCTATTGGCGGACCCGGTATGACACACCAGACAAGATCGGCGCCGAGAGTCTGGAGCGCGTCGGGCGGACGGTGGAACGCATGCTCAAGGACGAGCCCTTTACGCCGAGCCCTGCCTATTAGCCGTCCATCAACCACAGGAAAAGGAAACGAGCATGATCAGGATTGCAGACCGAGTCAAAAATCTGCCGCCCTATATCTTTGCCCAAGTCGAAAAGCAGATCGCCGAGCAGCGGGCCAAGGGCGTGGATGTCATCAGTCTGGGCATCGGCAGCCCCGATCTGGCCCCGCCCAGGTTTATCATCGATGCTCTTTACGAGTCGGCGCTCAAGCCGGGCAACCACGGCTATGCCGGGTATTATGGCACGCCGGCGCTGCGCGAAGCCATCGCCCATTATTACCGCAACCGTTTCGGCGTCGAGCTCGATCCCGTCACGGAAGTGCGGCCGCTGATCGGCTCCAAAGAGGGATTGGCCAATATGGCGCTGGCCTTTATCGACGAGGGCGATCTGGCGTTGGCCTCCGACCCGGGTTATCCCACCTATCGCATGGGCGCCGAGATGGCCGGCGGTGGCTTTTACTCCATGCCGCTCCGTGAGGAGAATGACTGGCTTGTCGACTTGGAGGAGATTCCGGCCGACGTGGCCGCGCGGGCGCCGATCATGTGGCTCAACTACCCCAACAACCCCACCGGCGCGGTGGCCCCCAAAGAGTTTTTGGCGCGGGCCATCGACTTTGCGCGCGAGTACGATATCCTGATCTGCTATGACAACCCCTACTGCGACCTGACCTTTGATGGCTATGTGGCTCCGAGCATCCTGGAGCTGCCGGGGGCCAAAGAAGTCGCCGTCGAGTTCAATTCGCTGTCCAAGACCTACAATCTGGCCGGCTGGCGGGTAGGCATGGCGGTGGGCAACGCCGAGGCTATCGATGCCTTGACGGTGATCAAGACCAATATCGACTCGGGCATCTTTCGCCCCATCCAGGACGCCGCCACGGTGGCATTGACGGGGGATCAGGGCTGGATCGTCGAGCGCAATATGATCTATCAGCGTCGCCGGGACATTATCCTGGAGTGGCTCCCCACCATCGGCATGACCGCCGAGACGCCCAAGGGCAGCCTCTATGTGTGGGCCAAGGTGCCCGAGGGCCGCAAATCAGATGAACTCGCCTTGCAGCTTTTAGAGGAGGCCGGTGTCTGGATCACCCCCGGTACCGCCTTTGGAGAGTATGGTGACGGTTATATGCGCATCTCCATCTGTATCTCGGAGGAGCGCTTGAGAGAAGCAGGAGAGAGACTATCAAAGATCTGACCACATTTGCCGATCGTGACGCGTATCTGGGCGATCTGGGGAGGCCGCGCTGGGACCGGCGTCCGCGTCGCGCCTTTCTCGTGGGCGCCCAGGTGCGTGGCGCTCAGATGCGCGCTGAGGAAAGCTTGTTTAGTGTCGAGGACTCGCTCGACGAACTAGAGCGCTTGGCGGCCACTGCCGGCGTGCAGACCGTCGGCCGCGACTGGCAGAATCTGGAGCGCATCAATCCGGCGACCTACATCGGGTCGGGCAAGGTGCAAGAGATCACTGCCGCCAGCAGCGAGCTTGGCGCCGATCTGATCATCTTTGACGATGAGCTGTCGCCGGCCCAACTGCGCAACCTGGAGCGCCTGACCCAGATACAGCTCCTCGATCGCACCGCCCTCATTCTGGATATCTTTGCCATGCACGCCCGGACGAGAGAGGGCGCGTTGCAGGTCGAGCTGGCTCAGTACGACTATCGCCTGCCTCGCCTCACCCGCCAGTGGACTCACCTGTCGCGGCAGGCGGTGGGCGGCGTCGGACTCCGTGGACCCGGTGAGACGCAGCTCGAGGTGGACCGGCGGGAGATCAGCCGACGCATGGCCCGCCTGCGGGATGAGTTGGAAGAGGTCCGGCGCCAGCGAGGGCTCAAGCGGCGCATGCGTCGACGCCGTGGGTTACCCGTAGTGGCCATCGTCGGTTATACCAACGCCGGCAAATCAACCCTGCTGAATCGGCTGTCGGGCGCTGAGGTGCTCGTCGAGGACAAGCTCTTTGCCACCCTTGACCCCACGACGCGCCGCGCGGATATGCCCGGCGGCAAGCAGGTGCTCTTTACCGATACCGTCGGCTTTATCCAAAAGCTGCCCACCCAGTTGGTGGCGGCGTTTCGGGCCACTCTTGAGGAGGTTCACGAGGCCGATATCATCCTCCATGTTGCCGACGCCGCTGATCCCCATGTGATGCTCAAGATCGCCACCGTGGAGGACGTGCTACGAGACCTGGGAATCCGCGACAAGCCGATGATCTTGGCGCTCAACAAGATCGACCTAGTGGATCCCGAGGCCGAGCTGAGCGTTCGGTCCCATGGCGTTGCGCTACCCGAAGGCGCCACGCTCCAGGACCTCATCGTCGGCCTCCTCGATCGTTATGACCAGGTTGTGCCCATCTCTGCCGAACAGGGTGTGGGTATCGACGAGTTGTTGGGCGCCGTTCAGCAGGTGCTGCTCGATCAGATGATCGAGGTGGATACCACCCTGGCCTACACAGAGGGTGACCTGCTGGCGATATGGCGGCAACAGGGGGCCATCGAAGTCGAGGACTATGAGCCGCAAGGGGTGCATGTCAAAGGCCGTGTGCCGCGCTGGCTGGCGGCCGTTATCGATACCGACGAGGAGTGACGATCTAGCGAGCTCCTCTAGGCGCTTGCATCGGACATATCCAGGCCGTCGAGGTGTCGCGTGTCGTTGGTCCAGCGCATAGCGCGCTCTTGGATGCTCCCATCATTGGCCTGCGCCACGCGTAGACATGACACTGATGCAAATGCCAGCTCAAACCACGCTGAACCGCGCTGCGCCGGTCCTACGCCGAGGAATTGTCTCAGCAATGCGTTGAGCACCGCGGCATGAGAGACGATGCCGACGCGCTCCAGGCGCTGTTCAGCGATCATGGCCTCAATAAACGCCCAAGCGCGAGCCACGCGCTCCCAGGCGCGCTGGTCGGCTGCGCAAAAGTGCGTCAGTTCCCAGGTGAGCATATTCTCGTCTGGTGGTGAGGGGTGATCCGCCAGGTCCTTGATGCTGAGCTCCTCCAGATCGGCCAGATCGACACGTGGCAGATCGGGGAAGCGCCGCGAGATCGCGTCGGCGGTCTGTTGCGCCCGGGGCATGGTGCTGACAAAGAGGATCTCTAACCCCAGGCTTTCGCAGTGCATGGCCAGGCGCTCCGCCATGTGGTGCCCCAGAGCGGTGAGCGGGTTTTGTGCGGTGATGGCGATGCCCTCACCGTAATCCACGTGGGCGTGGCGGAGCAAGAATATCTCGGTCATGGGGCCATCGCCTTTCAGGTATCCCATTCCTGCGCCAACAGATGGCGCAAGTCGTCGATATGTCGCGCATCGTTCACCCAGCGCACCCACGCCTGGATACCGGTTTCCTTGGGCGCAAAGCGCAAACACGATGTCGTCGACCAATCCAGCTCGATCCAGCAGGTGCGCAGCCGTACGACCTCTTGCCCCAACGCGTGGCGGATCATGGCGTTGATCGGGCCGCCATGAGAGACGATAGCCACGCGCTTCAGCCCCTCGCGCTCCATCTCGGCGCGTACATCCTCTAATCCCTGCAATACCCGTGTCCACATATGCTCGTTGGCAAAGGCGAAATGATCGTCCTGCCAGCCGTTGAGGTCCTCCGTCACAGTCGCTCCTGGGTAGCCGCTCAGGTCGATGATGCTCGTCTCGGCAAAGGCTGGGGTATCGCGGCGCGACAGATCCGGCAGCCGGGCGCTGATGTGCGCCGCGGTCTCCTGGGCGCGGCGCATGGTGCTCGCATAGAGCCGCTGCAGGTCCCAATCGGCGCAACGCTCCGCCAGGCGCCTGGCCATCTCGTGGCCCAAAGGCGTCAGCGGATTATCGGCGTTGATAGGCGTTCCAGGGGCATAGTCTACGTGGGCGTGGCGCAGCAAATAGATGTCCTGCACGGGCTCTACTCCTTATTCTGGCTCGATCTCGGCCACTGACGAAACGATGCGCGTTGGCTGAAAGGGATAGCGATCTACCTCCGAATGGTCGGTGATGCCGCTGAGCACCAGAATGGTCTCCATGCCGCTCTCAACTCCGGCGATAATGTCGGTGTCCATGCGGTCGCCGATCATGGTGGTGTTCTCCGAGTGTACCCCCAAATAGTTCAACGCATTGCGCATCATCAGCGGGTTAGGCTTGCCCACGAAAAAGGGCGAGACGCCGCTGGCCCGTTCGATGAGGGCCGCCATGGCGCCGCAGGCGGGCACGATGCCCTCCTCAGACGGACCTGAAGGATCAGGATTGGTGGCGATAAAGCGCGCACCCTCGGCCACCAGGCGAATGGCGCGAGTGATCAGGCTCAAGTTGTAGGCGTGGGTCTCGCCCAACACGACATAATCTGGATGGTGGTCGGTGATCACATAGCCGACCTGATGGATAACCTCGGTGAGGCCGCTCTCGCCGATGACAAAGGCGGTGCCCGACGGACGCTGCGACTGTAAAAAGCGCGCCGTAGCCATGGCTGAGGTAAAGATGCGTTCCTCGGCGATATCCAGGCCGATCAGTCGCAGGCGATGGGCCAGATCACGCGGTGTGTAGATCGGGTTGTTGGTCAGCACCAGGAACTCGGCGCCCACCTCTCGCAGCCGAGCGATAAAGCCATCGGCGCCGGGGATCATCTGCCGGCCGCTGACCAGCACGCCGTCCATGTCGATGAGATAGTTTCTGCGTTCCATGTAGCCTCTCTCGATGAATGATAAGGTGATGGCACTCTCAACCGCGCGCGTCCACAAGCGCGCCCTCGGTACGCTATGGCTAATGGTGGAACAGTCGCAAGCCGGTAAAGGCCATAACCATGCCATATTCGTCGCAGGCCTGGATCACATCGGCGTCATTCGCCGATCCGCCCGGTTGCGCCACTGCCTTCACGCCGCTGCGCGATGCGCGGTCGATCGAGTCGCGAAAGGGGAAAAAGGCGTCAGAGCTGAGCACGACCCCGCGCACTTGATCCAGCCAGGCGCGCTTTTCTTCCGCGGTCAGCCGCTGTGGCACAACCTCAAAGGCCTGTTCCCAGGCCGCCTGTTCTGCAGGCGTGAGGTCCTCCAAGAAAAAGACGTCGATGGCATTGTTCTGCTCGGCGCGGCTCACGCCGTCGGCGAACTGGAACTCGAACACCGCCGGATGCTGGCGCAAGAACCACAGATCCGACTTGTTCGCCGCCAGGCGCGTGCAATGCACCCGCGACTGTTGCCCGGCACCCACGCCGGTGACCTGGCCGTTGTGGCCCAAAACGATCGAGTTGGATTGGGTGTACTTGAGCGCCACTGTGGCCACGGTCAGATCGCGGATAGCCTCATCCGACAGTGAGCGGTTCTGGGTGACGATGCGCGAGAAGGTATCGGCGGAGATGAGGGCATCGTTCCGTCGTTGCTCCAGCACGACACCGAATACCTGGCGTTGCTCCATCGGCTGCGGTCGATACTCGGGATCCATGCGCAGCACGCAGTAGGACCCCCCGCGTTTACGACGCAATAGATCGAGGGCCTGGGGCTCGTAATCGGGGGCAATGACGCCATCAGACACCTCGCGACGCAAGATCCGCGCCGTGGCCTCGTCGCATGGTTGGCTGAGGGCCACCCAATCGCCAAAGGAGGACATGCGGTCGGCGCCACGAGCCCGAGCGTAAGCGGTGGCCAGCGGCGACAGCTCCAGATCGTCAACAAAGCACGCCTTGCGCTCCGCCTCGTTCATCAGTGTGGCGATAGCGGCGCCGGCGGGGCTGACATGTTTGAAGGAGGCAGCCGCCGGCAGCTCCAGTGCGGTCTGTAATTCGTTCACAAGCTGCCACGAGTTCATCGCGTCGAGGAGGTTGATGTACCCCGGCGCGCCATTTAGTACGTCAAAGGGAAGGTCGCCATCTTCCATCATCACGCGGGCCGGCTTTTGGTGGGGGTTCATGCCGTAGCGCAAGGGCATCGTCTGGACCATCTCTTTTCTCCTTCAGAATAGCGTGTACGCTCTGGTCGATACCTGACACATAGTCTGCTGCGTTGACGGCTCGCTGCGGTTATTTGATGCAGGCAAAGATCAGGTTAAAGGATATATGCTTCCACAGGGCAGACTCGACAAAAAACGCTCGATTGCGGGTCAAGGTGATCTCCCCGCAAAAATCAATCTGCCGAAATCCCGCCTGACGAAACAGTTGTGACCAACGGCTGGGCGAATAGGTTGAGCAGTGGGTAGCATCAGCAATATTGGTGATAGCGGTATTGATGCCGCCGACGATTCCCTGGTTGTTGGGCACGGCGCCCACGAGAACGCCGCCATCACTCAGCGCCTCATACAGTCTCAGCAGGGCGCATTCTGGACGTGGCAGGTGCTCAAGCACGCCAAAGGCAGCGATGACTTGGTACTCGGCCGTGGGAAGCGTCTCCTGGGAGATATCCCCGCAGTGCACCCGATCGCCCAGCCAGCGGGAAGCTGCGCGCACGACATACGGCGAAATATCCACGCCAGCCACGTCGAAATACCTGGCGGCCATGCGTAACAGGCCGCCCTGGCCGAATCCAACCTCCAGGAGCTTGCCACTTGAGGCGTAGCGACGGATGTGCGTCAGTCGTAGAGCATTGCGTTGGGATAGGGGCGTTTTGTGCACCAGGAAGCGTCGAAAATAGCTCTCGTCATAGGTATCTCTTAACACGCAAGTTCTCCAAACATCATACAGGCTATGGACAAATAGGCAGTCGACACGGTCATTCTCGTTGGCCACGGGATATCGCTCGGCTGCCGAGTTGGCTGAGCATCCCTCCACTGCCATCCTCGATCAGACGAATTCGGGCTCGAACTGCTCGATATAATTCTGAAGGGTGCGACCCACCGAGAGCCCACGGTGCACCGCGTCGATGATGCGCGCCAGCCAGGGACCCAGGCAGAGCACGGTGAGATTGGGAAGACGTTTCTCCGGCGGGATAGGTTGAGTGTCGGTACAGATGATCTCGCAGAAGCCGGCGCTATCCAAAAGCTCGACAGCGCCCTTGGAAAAGGTCGGATGCACAAAGCATGCATAGATATCTTGCGCGCCCTCCTGCCGCAGGATCTCGGCAGCGCCCACCATCGTGCTTCCGCTGTCCAGCTCGTCGTCGACGATGACCACATTCTTGCCAGCCACATTACCGATGACATTCTTGGCCTCTGTCTCGGTGCCTCTGCGCCGCTTCTCGACAAAGGCCACCGGGGCATGGAGCGCCTCGGCCACATTGCGCGCTTTTTTGGCAAAACCCAGGTCGGCGGCCACAACGACAAGCTCCTTGATCTCCTTGCGGCGCACATACTCGCACAGCAGAGGAAAAGCCGTTAACTCGTCTCCGGTGATGCCGAAAAAACCCTGAATCTGGCCGGCGTGCAGATCAACGCACATGAAACGATCGGCGCCGGCGTTGGTGACCATATCGGCGACGAGTCGCGCCGTAATGGGCACCCGGGGCATGTCTTTTTTGTCGCTGCGCGCATAAGAGAAAAAGGGCATGACCGCCGTGATGCGCCCCGCCGACGCCCGTCGAACGGTGTCGATGAGGATCAAGAGCTGCATAATGTTGTCATTCACCGGTGAACAGGTCGGCTGGATGATGAACACGTCGGTGGAGCGGACGCTCTGGTTGAGCTGAACAAAGATATTCTCGTTGGGAAAGACGGTGATGGTGCGATCATGTAAGGGGATGCCCAGCGAGCGGCTGATGGATTGGGCCAGAAGAGGGTTCGCCTCGCCAGTGAGCAGCACCAACTCCCCATAGATCTTGACACCGTTATGCACGATCTCCTCCTCAATAGATCTGGCGCGAGCGAACAGCACACCCGCGCTACATGCGACAGGCAGTTTCGATGCGCGGCATTCTTGCCAGCAACCTTTCGACGGCGGAGTAGGGATCTATGCGACGAGCAACGACGTCATCGATAGCGTGATCAAATTGCGCATGACCAACACAGGCAAGGCAACGGCTCCAGAGCGCTTGTTGAAGCAGGTCACTCATCTGGCGACCTGCTCGCCGTCTGTCCAAGAATTCCTTCTTGCCACTCTGGTACAAGTATGCCACGTGTTCTTCGATGGCGTCAACCAGCTCGCCGATACCTTTGCCGATGGTGGCTGTGGTCAAGACGATAGGGGGCGACCAGGCATCGGTCTCTGCTGTGGGAGCCAACTCAAGCATCGCAGCCAGAATATTCGCCATCTGTGCGGCGCCATATAAGTCAGCCTTGTTGACGACGAGAATATCGGCGATCTCGAGGATGCCCGCTTTGAGGGTCTGCACATCATCGCCCGAGCCGGGGGTTTGCAGCACCAGCGTGGTATGGGCTTGGGAGGCGATATCGACCTCGCTCTGACCGGCGCCCACCGTCTCGACCAGGATGCGCGCATAACCGCAGGC
>SKLG01000198.1 GCA_007123335.1 Anaerolineae bacterium
CTTGGACTCGTCGGCCAGCGCCAAATCCACTTTTATGGTGACAAAGGGATGCTCATCGTTCGTCAAGCCGAGCACGCGTCCCTCGGGATCGATAATCCAACCCGTGCCGCCCCAGCGCATCCCCTGCACACTCGTACCGGCGCGATTCGAAGAAAGGTTGTAGGCGCCCGAGACCACGGCGGCGGCGCGACCGCCGGCGATCCACTTGCTCACCGTCGAGGCCGGCGTGGCTCGCGGGCTGAGGATCACCTGCGCGCCCTCGCGCCCCTGCCGTCGACCCCACTCGGCGAACCAAAGCTCGGAGCAGATCAGCCAGCCCACCCGCGCCCCGGCGATATGGGTGATGTCAAAGGCACCGTCGCCGCGCCCGTACCAGGCGGCCTCCCAAAAGCCTTCCTCCTCGGGGAGATGGCGTTTGTCATGGGCGGCGCGATAGCCCTCGGCGGCATCCCAGACAAAGCCCTCGTTGAGCCGCCGTCCATCGCGCAGCGCCGCGCGAGTGCCGACGACGGCCGCCGGAGCCAACTCGTCCAGGCGCTCCAGCCAGTGGTCGTGGGCACGAACCGCCGCGCGCCATCGATCCTCGTCGGCGGCGCCGTCGGGCGTCCCACATAGCCAGGGGTGAAAAGGCATCTCGGGCAGGAGCACCAGATCGCTGCGTGCCTGCGCCACATGCGCAGCGAGGCGTTGCCAGTCGCGCTCCAATGCCAAGCCCCCATCCAATGCCCCGTCGTCCAATTGGCACACGGTGACCTTCATCGGTCCTCTCCCCCTGACGCTGCTTGATGACCATGATAGCGGCACAAATAGTCCTCCAGCCGGTCCAGCCCTTCGGCGATCTTATGCAGCGAGTTGGCGTAGGAGAAGCGCAAGTAGCCTTCGCCCTGGGGGCCAAAGTCGATGCCTGGGGTCACGCCGACGTGGGCCTTTTCCAGGATATCAAAAGCCAGCGCCAGCGAATCCGTGGAGAGATGGCTGGCGTTGCAGAACACGTAAAAGGCGCCCGTGGGCTCCACTGTCAGGCCAAAGCCGAGCTCGCGCAGACGGCCGATCATAAAGCGACGTCGCTGGTTGTAGGTGTGCTTCATCCGCGCCACATCCTCGCCGGCCGATTCCAGGGCGGCGATGCCCGCCCGCTGCACCGCCGAGTTGGGGCAGATGAAAAGGTTCTGTTGCAGCTTTTGGATGGGCCGGACAAACTCGTGCGGGGCGATGACATAGCCCAGGCGCAGGCCGGTCATGGCGTAGAGTTTGGAAAAGCCGTTCAGCACAAAGGCGCGCTCGCTGACCTCCAGAATCGAGTGCTCCTGGCCCTCATAAACCAGCCCGTGGTAGATCTCGTCGGAGACGATGAACGGCGGGAGCTGGGCCAGGGCGCGCATCCGCTCCAGCGAGAGGAGGTTGCCGGTGGGGTTCGAGGGCGAGTTGATGAGAATCGCCTTGGAGCACGGACCGAGTCGCTCGGCGATGATCTCGGGCCGATACTGAAAGCCATCCTCTTCATACACCGGCACATAGGCCGGAACCCCATCGACGAAACGCACGAAATTGGGGTAGCAGGCATAGCCGGGATCGGAGAGGATCACCTCGTCGCCGGCGTCCAGCAACGCGCCAAAGAGCAGCAGCATGGCCGGCGACGTGCCCGAGGTGACGACGACCTGCGCAGGCGAGACCTCGACGCCATAGGTGCGCGCATAATGGGCGCAGATCGCCTCGCGCAGCTCAGCATCGCCCAAACTGTGAGTATAATGAGTATATCCTGTGCATAGCGCCGCGCATGCCGCCTCGCGGACGCAGTCGGGGACATCGAAATCGGGCTCGCCCACCTCAAGATGGATCACATCGGCGCCCTGGCGCTCCAGCTCTTGGGCGCGCTCCAACACGTCCATCACCAGAAAAGGGGGTATCTCTTGGGCTCGGCGTGCAATCATCGTAACAAGATTCTCCTCGATGGATTTATTTGGATGCCGCCGGAGGAGCCGATGGCACCCGTTCGTCAATGACTCTCCACAGCGCCATGGTGATCGGCTGAAAGTGCCACAGCCAAAAGCGGGCGCCGGAGACATTCATCGTCTCGAAATCGACGGTGCAGCAGGCATAGCCCTGCTCCCGCGCCCAGGTCAGTGCGCGATCGAGCAACGCGCTTCCGACCCCTGCGCCACGCGCGTCTGGCTCTGTATAGGCGCCGGTGATACTCGTCGTGCCCTCGTCGACGATGATCTCGCAGGCATCTTGTGAAGCCGGCCCCTGACGCAGATAGGCTATGGGCCGCCCGTCGCGCCAGGCCAGCCAATAGGCCATGCGCGGATCGGCCAGTTCGCGGCGCAGCTCGTCCACATCCACAGGGTCATCGGACCACAAAAAGATCGGCGGCGCGGCCAGGTGGTTCTCCAACGCCGTGACCAGGTGCGCCAACACATCGACATCGGCAAGTGATGCGCGAAGAACCTGAACGCCCGCCGCCCCTGCGCCTAGAGGCGTCAGATCGCGGACGGCATCGGCAACGCAATAGCCAAAGCCTAGCCAGCGCCAGGCATCGAGCAATTCACGATCATGGGCGAGGGTACTGATGACGTGACTGTAGCATCCGGCATCCAGCCAGAGAGCCGACGCCGCGCTGTACAAAGCGCCCACGATGCTGGCGCCCGCAGTGGGGTCCACGGCATTGGCCCACTCGGGGCTGAAAAAGGATCTCCGTCCGTGAAACGTGATCGGAAAGCCGGTCAGATAGCCAACCAATCGCCCCCTCTCAAGGGCAGCCACGCCGCCATGACTCACTGCGAGTTCCCGAATCGAAGCAAGGAACGCGTCGGGCGCCGCATAGCGCGCAGGCGCCGCAGGTATCACCGCTCGCAGAGTACGATAGGTTGCGGCCCATAGGGCAGCGGCATCGCCCGCGTGTGCCTCGGTCAAGGAGACGATCTCGAATGGCATATATGGCCCCAATGTATCGGCGTTGAGGGTCAAGGCGTTCGTTCACGGAACAAGCGCACAAAGGCTATCTTTGCGCCTCACGTCGCAGAGCATCCTTCACGGCAACAGGGTTAGAGGCCCAGGCGCTTGAGATATTGGCGGCTGATGACGGCGCTCTCGTATGCCGTCGCTTTCATCGTGCGGTCGGTCTCGATGATGATCCACCCCTGGTAATCGGCGCGGCGCAGAACGTCCAAAACCGCCGGTAGATCGACCATCCCCTCACCCAGCTCGGCAAAGATGCCCGCCTCGGAGAACTGGCCATAATCCCAGCCATCGGCCAGGCCCCTGGCCAACACCGCCGGATCGATATCCTTCAGGTGCACCGAGCGGATCTCCTCGCCATAGTCGTGGCAGAATGCCACCGGATCGGCGCCGGCCCAGGCCAGGTGCCCGATATCGGGCCCCTGAAAGACGACGTCATGATCCACCAGGCCAAAGAGGGTGTCGATTTCCTCGCGGGTCTCGATAAAGGTGCCCACGTGGTTGTGGAAGCAGCTCTTGACGCCCTCGGCTTGTGTGGCGCGCCCCACCGCGCTCAGCGTCTCGGCGAACTGTTTGAACGCATCGGCGGAGAGCATCTCCTCAGGGCGCACCTGGGCCGCGGCCTGACGGCGGGTGCGGCCGCTGGCCGTCATGGCGTCAAAGCCCTGGCTGGCCACGAACAACTCGGTGCAGCCTACGGCGGCCATGAACCCGGCCAGCTCCTGGGCCTGCTCCACGATGGCATCCTGCTGCTCCGCCTCCCAAAAGGCGGCGCCCAAATAGCCTGGCGCAGGGGCCAGCCCATAGGCCGAGTAGCGGGCCTTGACCTCCGCCGGCGATGATCCGCCGCCCATACCGCAAGGAGCGCCCTCATAGCCAGCCGCAGCGATCTCGGCCAGCGGGTCCACCTCGCGCCGGGGGCGCTCGCTGCCCCAGGTGATCGTACTGCACGCCACGCGAAACGTCGCCATCGTTCTCTCCTCTCTGACCCTGGAGCCGATCATGCCTCTAGCGTAACTGGACAAGCTCTGTACTTCCGTCGAGGTCGCCCTACGCTTGTTGCACGCCCCGCCCACCACCTATGCCTCGCCGACATCGCTCTCGATCACCTCCAGCCGCCGTCCTCGCTATAACGGATCGTCGTGCCCTTTAGGGAAACGTCTCCTCCCTGACATGCTCTTGCTGTATGCGGCGAGTATAGCGTATGGTAGGGTGAAAGGCTAGCGCAAGAGCTCATTATCGCGCTGCGAGATCACGCTGGGAACTCGCAACATCAGACACCTCCGTGAGACTCAGCCGCGCAAGGTAAATGGCCGAGGGCGCGAGATGGCTACCGCTACCCTCATGGCTGGAATAATA
>SKLG01000340.1 GCA_007123335.1 Anaerolineae bacterium
AGCGCACGCACTGGTGCTGCGGGTAAGAAAAAGAGTGCGGATCGTCCCAGATCGAGTAGCCGTGGGCGTTGAGGTAATCCTCGTAGGGTCCGACCTTGTGGTCCTCGGTGATGAGGATGCGCTCAAAGCCGTACCAGGGCAATTCCCAGACCTCGGGTTGCGGGTTCACGGCCAGGTCGGGGGTGGGGTCCACCAGGGGACCGCCGTCAGGAGGAAAGCGCCATTGCGGTCCGAAATGCATCTTGCCCACGCCATAGGTGGCATAGCCGCGGCGCCGTAGCGCCTCCATCATCGTCATTTCGCGCTGCGGCAGGATAACGCCATTGTGGGTCAGGCCATGCACCGTCGGATAGCGCCCCGTGACCAGTGAACCACGATTCGGCCCGCATACCGGGTAGGCGGTGTAGGTCTGGGTAAAGCGTACACCGCCCTCGGCCAGGGCGTCGATATGGGGCGTCTGCACGATGGGATCACCATAGCAGCCCAGGGTGTCGCGGCGCAGTTGATCGCAAGTGACAAAGACGATATTCGTGGGCATGGAACCTCCATAAGAAATCACAGGGGAAAGAGATGTTGAAACGCCCCTCACCTTGCCGGCCGGGCCAGCGTCAGCGCCCAATCGCGCAGTGGACCGGGCGGCTGCTCGTCAGCATATCGGCGAAAGAGGGCGATGCTCTCGTCGCGCAACGCCGCGCCGAATGCCTCGGGGCCATGGATCTCGGGCAGGCGGTAGCCTGGCATCTCATTCTCGTCTCGGCGCCAGTCGCGAAACAGCGCCACCGCGCCATCGCTGGGCGATTCCAGCGCATAACATACTGCGCCCACCCCAAAGGACATGGCCGCGCCGAGGCACATCGGGCAGGGCTCCAGGTTGGTGTAGAGCACCGCATCGCCTCGTCTTCCGGGAAAGGGGCGCAGGCGATCGGCGCTGTCCAGAGCGAGTAGCTCGGCATGGACCAGCCTTCTGCCCTCGCGCCATTCCGCCGTCGTGGCCCAGGCAATCACGGCGATCTGATCGCCGCCATCGAGCACCACGTGAGCGGCAATAGGCAGCTCGCCCTGCTCCAGCGCCCAGGCAGCCAACCCCAGCGTCACGCGCATGGGATCACGATGCATAGGTTCCCCCTTGGAAACAGCGTTGTTCAGATCATTGCGGCATCGGGTATAATCCGCTCAGCCCACATCGTACCATCTAGGAGGTCAGACGCCAAGATGAAGTCGCAAGAGCGGATCCTCGCCGCCTTTCGCCGTGAACCATCCGACCACGTCCCCTGCGCGCCCCACGTCAGCCCACAACTGGTGGCCAATATGGCCCCTGGCGACTGGGAGGCGTTGCTACACCAAACCGATGTGACCATGACCGTCTCTGCACTGGGCGATGCCGAGATCATGGGCGGTCAAATGTATATCGACGGGCGTCGCATCATCAAGCAGGGCGCAGAGCAGACCACCATCGTCGAGACGCCCATGGGCGAGTTGACCATGCGCGTCGTGGCCACCCCTGAGGCTAATTGGACTGCCGAGCACTTGATCAAGAACGACGAGGACATTGACCGCATCCTCTCCATTCCCTATGCGCCGCCGGCCTTTTCGCTAGACGCGTATGAACGGTGGACCGCAGAGGTAGGCGATGAAGGCCTGGTGGCATTGGGCATCCCTACGCCCTTTCGCGTCTGTCTTGGACTTCTAGGCTCCGAGGCGCTGTACATGCGCATGGCCGATGACCCTGACCTCATCGAAAAGATCGTCGCCCTCATGTGCACCCGCACCGAGGCCTATGTGCGCGCCTGCTGTGAGCGCGGCGTGCGCCACTTTTGGATGGGCGGCTCGGAGCACTGTGGCCCTGGTGTGGTCCATCCGCGCTTTTTCCGGCGCATGATCACCCCCTATGACCGGCGCATCGTCGCCATCATCCATGAATACGGTGGCACGGTGAATCAGCACATCCACGGGCGACTGCGCGACATCCTCGACGAGATCGTAGACATCGGCTGCGACGTGTTCAGCCCCATCGAGACCGGGCTGCGCGGCGACGTCACCCTCGCCGAGGCCAAGGCACGGGTTGGCGACCGTATATGCCTCAAGGGTAACCTGGACGATATGGCCTTCCTGGCCCTCGCCAGCCCCGACGAGGTACGCGTCGCCGCTCAAGACGCTATCGCTCAAGCCGCCGAGGGCGGCGGGTTCATCCTTAGCGGCACCGACGCCGGTATTTACAGCGATCGCTGGCTGCTCAACATGCTGCTCATGGCCGACGTCGCCCGGGAGCATCGCTACTAGAGGAGCATTGTTTTATGTCAAATTATGTGCTATGCCCCACCCGTCACGGCGGCTTGGCCGCCAGAATCGGTCTCCTCGTCCTACGCTGGGATCGTAACGGGCGCCTGAGCCTTGGGGATGATTCTGAGCATACGATCGAGATAGGCGCCGCCGGCGTGGCCCCCACCATCGATGTCGAAGACGATGCCGCTCGTTGGATGATACGTCAAGGTCATGACGGCAACGCCCGATTTGTCGTCATCGAGGAGGGACCACAGCGCATCGGCGTGCGCCTGCATCATCGCCTCTACGACGAGCAGGGCATCTACCATGGCGATGGCTTGCAGGAGGTTTGGGCCTATGCTAATGGGGACATCTATGTCGCGGCGGCGATCTCCTTCGCCGACCAGGCGGCCCATGCCTGCATCACGGACGCCTGGCTGGCCATCACTCGCGGGAATGACGCGCTGCCCCTTCTCGACGGACCAAGCGCGTGGTCGCCGGACGCTGAGGCTTCTCTCAAAGATATGCAAGCACTGATCCTACCTGGTGGTGAGCGGTCGCTCCTCGTGGCTTGGCAGGATGCGCTGGGCATGTCTTATCATCCCTCAAGCCCGGCCACGCCCTGGACCCGTCGCGAAGACACCCCGCCCTACTATGAGCGCTGGGGCGACCTCTACGATCAATGGCCAGGAGACGCAGGTTGGGACGCGGCCCAGGGAGCAACCCTTGTCCACGAGGCAGGAGAGGTGCGCTGGTACTGGCGTCGCGGGATGCAGATCCGTGCTACGCCCCTGGAGGGCCACCGCGCAGTGCTACACCTACGCCAGGGATCGGATGGACAGGCGCTCCTTCGGTGGGCCAAGGCGCAACGCGAGCCGCTGGAGCCAGATACCAGGGGGCTCACCTACCGCTATTGGAGCACTCTGGACGGCGCCTATCGCCTCCGCCACGATGGCGCCCAACGCGCCGTCGTGCGCTTTCCCGCCGATCCGTTAGCTCGGAATGTGCATCTCTGTATCCATGATCTGCCGGCCGCAGCCGCGTTGGCGGTCGCTGTCGATGGCCAGCCGGTTGCGCCCCAGACCGTCTCCCTCGGCGGTCGTGTGGAGGATCCCTTGGGCGCTGTATCGGGGCGCGTGGATGCCGGCCATGGACCGCTGCTCACCGATCCCGATACCGGTCCCGACGAGCTGGTGCTCTCAGCCGCCCTGCACCCCGATCGCGAAACCGAGATTGCTCTTGAGGCCGCGCCTGGGGTCCAGCTCAGCTATCAGCGCTGGGACGCGCGGCGACAGCTTCTGCTCACCTCCTCCCTGGCCCCTGGCCGCTGTCTGGGGCAGCTCTCTCTGTGGGATGGCGTTCTGCGCCGATTGACCAAACCCGGCGCCGCGAGCTGGGGCATCGCTCAACTGCCTCTGGCCTGGTTTCGCGCTAACGCGCTGACGCCATTTCATTATGTCAATAACATGGAGGAGCTGGAGCTCTTGGAGAACGGCCCCGACGTTGTGCGTCTGCGTTATCAGGCCACCAACGCCAATCGTCGCGCCCAGAGCGATCAGGACGTACGCATCCGCGTCCTCCCCGATGCCTTGCTGCTGGACATCCGCGCCCGCTTTACCGTGCTGGAACGCTGGGATCCGGGGGCCATCCAATATCTCAATCTCTTTCCTGCCGCGTCCATCGATCCACAGCACTGGCTTCAGCAGCAGGTTCTGCTCATGGATAGCGAAGCCGAGTTGGCCTGTTTTGACGTGCATCGTCCGCCCGAGCCACCGATGGACGGAAACCCAGGCTGGTCGCCCGTTGGCGATCTGTTCATGGGCCAGTTCGCCAGCGACCGGGGTAATATCCTGGTCTTGGCCACCGAGTTGGCTCCCGATAGTCTGCGGCAGAGCTACCAGTTCTGCATCCATTGGCTCGACTCCCATTTCATCGTCGAGCCAGCGACGGGCGCGGCTGCCCCCGACGACGTCTGGTCGGTACGCCTGCAAATCGCCCTCGCCGGCGACGCCCAATGGGATGCTGCTCATGTGCGCGAGATCGGACGCCGCTCG
>SKLG01000547.1 GCA_007123335.1 Anaerolineae bacterium
AAGGACAGCGGTCCTTCTTCTTGGGGTTCATCCGATGTGCTCATCGGTAGCGCCCCCCCTTCTAGTTCCATCATCAACCTCAAGCTCAATTCCTCCGGCGCACCCATCACACCGGTCGCATCGAACGCGAATACATATGCCCCCTTGCCAGGAGGAAGGGCCGCCTTGTAGATATCGGACTGCCCGGTCACTCCATAGCCGACCGTCCGGGGAAAGGAGGCGCCCGCTGCATCGGTGAGTGTCAAACGATCTGCTCCGTATCGCCGATCACCCGGCGTTTGGAGGGTCAAACCAACAACGATGCGGTTAGCGTCAGCATAAGCCCGTTCCAAGGTGACGGTTAT
Organism: Anaerolineae bacterium; assembly: GCA_007123335.1. GTDB lineage: Bacteria > Chloroflexota > Anaerolineae > UBA1429 > UBA1429 > SKLG01. The sequence continues at coordinate 345 of SKLG01000547.1, forward strand.
GCCATCTGCTGTCTGACTCAAGGCGAACTCCTGAATCAGGTCAGCCTGCGCTACGTATTGCAGACCTAATTCTTGCTCGAACAGCCGCATCACCGCAGGCGATACGGCATCGGCCACAGCGCCCAAAGTCAGAATCAAAACGAGAGATAGGAATACCCAGCCCAGGCGGATATTCGGCAGTAGTCGTCTCCGCTGAGAGAGAGACCTTTGCGGTTGCAGCCGCATCTCGATCATCGGCCACAGGTCCGCACTGTCAGGCACGTGCTCCTTGGCAATCGTCTGTAAGGTTTGTGTTATTGGTTGCTCTTTCATTTTTTATTTCCCCTTGATCCGTATAAAGGGTGAAGGGAAACCCAAGCTCAGCTAGCAACGCTCAATCCAGGGCCTCTGTCCCTGGGTGCAACGTGTGCAGCAGTGTCCGCAGACGCTTGCGCGCCGCGTACAGCCGCCACTTGACCGTGCCTCTTGGACAGGACCAGTGTTCGGCCATCTCTGTTTCGCTCAGGCCCAGATAGTAGCGCAGCACGATCGCCCCGCGCTGCGTCGGCGGCAGTCGCCCCAACGCGTTCCAGACCGCTTGGCGGACATCCTCGGTTTCTACCCAGTCTGCCGGGCCAGGGTTCGGGTCGAGAAGAAGGTCGGCCAGCGATCGTTCCTCTTCACTGGCATCGCTTTCCAGCGACACGAAACGTTCTTGGCGGCGAGCAGCTTTGATAGCATCATTGACGATGATCCGCAGGAGCCAGGGGCCGAAGGGTCGCCTTGTGTCGAACTGCTCGATGCGCTCGTAGGCACGTAGAAATGCCGTCTGCACGATCTCCTCGGCCAAGCTGCGGTCGCGGATAACCAGGTAGGCAGCGCGCACGGCCTGCACTTGGTGCAAGCGCACCAGCGTTTCCAGCCCCTGAATGTCTCCACGCTTTAGCTGCTCGATAGCGTTTCGTTCGTCCATACATGTCATCTTTTGGAATCTCGAGTCCCTTCTGGCGAAACGATAATCATCCGCCCCGCAAATCGCCGCATATCCTCGACGTTATGGCCGGACCTACCAGACATACTCCACGGTATAGGTCAACACCGCCTCGGCGTCCACCTCCACGGGGATCAGGAACTGGGCCGTGTTGGCGTCGATCATCACAAACTCTTCGCTGGCCTCGATGATGGTGGCGTCCAGCGCGCGGAACAGGCGCTCGTTCACCCGCACGGTGATCGCCTCATCCCGGCGGTTGCGCAGGGTGATCTGGATCGTCTCCTGAAGCCGGCGCTCCTCAAGCTGTTCGAAATCCACCTGGGTGCGCTCGCCGATGACGTCAAAGGCGCTGCCCAGCCGCAGGCTGATCTCCTCGCCTCTGGCGGTGTGGCTGATGCGATCCTCCCCCACCAGCTCGGGGGCCTGGCCCGGGTCGGCCTGATAGACGCGCACCACGCCCGCCGGCAGGGGCAGGCCCAGACCGCTCTCGACGCTGTTGGTCATCTCCAGGCGCACCTGCACCGGCGTGTCGCGATCCAGGCCGATGCGCGGATCGGTCTGCGCCGCGCCGGGCCTGGGGGTGATCTGCGGGGCGGCATCGAACAGATAGGCGCGGGTCGGGGTGATCTCGGGCGCCGAGGCGAACTCGATCTGCTTGGCCTGACGATCGGGCACCGTCACCAGCCGCTGCACCTCGTACAGGTGATACTCAAAGAAGGCGCGTTCCTCCACGCCGACGTCGGCCATGGCCGCCTCCACCTGCACCTGCCGCAGCATGATCTCCGGCTGCCGCACCTCGGCCACATCGCCGGCGATGAGCTTGAGCCGCGCATCCTCATAGCTGGCGCCGCTGTGGTTGCGCAGCGTCACCCAGGCGGTCAGCGCGCCCTCGTTCTCTTCGGAGAGGGTCAGCACATAATCGGCGTGCCAGCCCATGTCGCCCGTCAGGTAGGTCAACCGCACCTGCTGCGGGGCTTCTTCCTCCGCCGTCAGCAGCCATACCAGTGTTGGGCGAGTCACCAGCTCCTCCTCCAAGGGCGGCAAGGTGAACTCTTCGATGCGGTCGGCCCGAATGATCTGGATCCCCTCGGCGGTAGAGAGAACAATGTCGTTCCGGGCGGAGAGCAGCGTTCCGGTGTGGGCGACCCCGCTCTCGGTGCGAACGCCAATCTCCTCGCCGACATACTTGTTCAGCAGTGTGGGCGTGTCGACGAGATCGTAGCGCAAGAACTGCTCCAGCACGCGGATGCCCCCGGGATCATCCAGCAGGCGGAGATGGACGCTGGTGGGGTCGATGGCTGAGGCTACGTCAGGATAGCGCAGCTCATTCTCTCCCTCGATCAGCTCCAACGTGATGATCTCCTGAACCAGGCCGCGATTGGTATAGAGCGTCAGCTCGACCTGCGCCTCGTCCAGGGCGTCAGCGGGCTCGATAGCCTCCTCGGCATCCTCGTCTTCGCCCTCCTCCTCGTCGACGTCGGCCTCGAGTTCCGTCTCCTCTGTCTCGGTGACCACATCGGTGGGGGTGACGGTGATGATCGGCAGGGAGACGTCCTCATCCTCCTCTTCCTCCGCCTCTTCCGTCTCGATCACCGCCTCTGTGGGTTCGGGGGTGGGGGTCTCTGTGGGCACAGGCGTCTGGGCGAGGCTGGTCAACGCCAGCGCAAGCATGAGCAGACCGACTACCAGCAGAGCCGCAAATCGTAGTTTTTTGGTCACGGTGTTCCCTCCTCATCTCTGATCGACGGTTCATCAACGATCCTGAGCGTGATCGAAAGGTTGTAGGCTATGATGTGGCCAAACATACTAGAAACATTATACTGGCAGAGAGGACGTTTGGCAACGCATTTGACCGCCAACCGGGTGCTCTCTAGAATGCAACGAACGTTGAACGATCCGTACGTTTGGAGGATACCATGCATGTTTATCTGATCCGCCATGCCATCGCCGATCGCTCGTCTACCCCCGATCCCTATACGGTGCCCCTCGGCGAGACGGGGCGCGCGCAGGCAGAGGCGGTAGCCGAGCGGTGCGCGGCGTGGGGGATCGATTTCGTGGTCACGAGCCTCATGCGCAGCGCCCAAGAGACGGCCGACGCCATCACGGCGCGCCTGCCCCAGGTCGAGCGCTGGGACCTGGAGGAGCTGGAGGAGATGACCGTCGATGATCTCATGGGCGAGCCCACGGGCAGCCCATTGGTCTCGCGATGGACCGCGGAGCACCTCCGCATGGGGCGCGAGCGGACCTGGATCCGCGTCACGGCGGCGCTGAGCCGGGTGATGCTCTATGCGGAGGCGAACGACCGCGAGCGGGTGGCCATCGTGGCCGGCGACACGGTGCTGTCGATGTTGCTCTTGAACTGGATGGAACTCGACTGGCGCGCGCTAGAGCGCCTCTCCTTCCGCCTGGATGCAGCGTCGAGCAGCCTGGTGGAGCTGTCGGACGGCGATCCCGAGATCGTCTGGATCAACCGTCCAGCATAAGCATAGAAGGCGCTATTGACCGAATCGTTGTCCGGCCGCCCACGGTTGATGGGGGCTTGGTGCAATGTCTAGTAGGAGGAAAGCCATGGTGTACCCCGAGATGGCAGAGACTGAGCGAGTCAGACTGCTTGCACCCCCGACCGGCAAGACCGAGGTCGTGCTGGATACGGATACGTTTAACGAGATCGATGACCAATTCGCTCTGACCTATTGCGTGTTGTCGCCCGAGCACATTGATCTGTTGGCGGTCTATGCGGCGCCGTTCCTGAACGAACGGTCAGACAGCCCCGGCGACGGCATGGAAAAGAGCTATGCCGAAATCCAGCGGATTCTAACGCTCTGCCGACGGCCGCACGAGGGGTTCGCCTTCCGCGGGTCGACAGAGTTCATCTCCGCCGCCGACCAACCGGTGGTCAGCCCCGCGGCTGAGGACCTCATCAAAAAGGCCCTGCAGCCCCGGGACAAGCCGCTGTACGTGCTGACCATCGGTGCCCCGACCAACGTGT
>SKLG01000434.1 GCA_007123335.1 Anaerolineae bacterium
CGGGGTCGATCTGCAACGCCGATGGACGGCCATAGAGCATGCTATAGTAGGCGCCGCCGACGTTCCGCCGATGCTTGCAGAACCCCACCTGGCCGGGAGCTACCGTGCAACGATGCCAACAGAGGTCGCAGCGCGCGACATGGCCGGCCAGCGCCTGCCAATATTCGGCGGGATGCAGGTCGCATGGCAAAGGGGGCGCCTCCTCATCGGGGGCATCGGGCGTAGGCGTAGGCCGGGGCTCGCCGCAGCCTGCGCCCAGCCCCAGGGCGGCCGCGCACAGCCCGCCCAGCAGGCCCAGCGCCTGTCTTCGCTTGAGGCGGAACCCCAAAGGCATCAGCCTCCAGCAGGATCCATCTCGCCTGATCGGCGCTGCGCACCGCATGGTCGGGACCGGCCGCCGTGATCTCTACCTCAGATCACGCCTAGTAGCTGCAAGATGACTAGGATGACGGCGATGACGAGCAACGTATGAACGATGTTGCCCATACGTGGGAATCCAGAGCTGATCGTCGGCCCGAGAAATCCCAACGCCCATAGCACAAGCAGGATCACGATGATTGTCCAAAGCATTTTGGCTCTCCTTTCCTGATGATTTGTCGTCTGTCCCCAGTTGCCTGCCCGAGTGACACTTGGCTTGACGTAGACAAGCCGGTGTACATGCCCGCGCCACGCGGCCCCTACGGGCAAGGTGCGGCATGATCGACCTCAGCCAAATCTTGCTGCAGTCGGTGACGCCCGACCGGAGGTCAGCCCCATGCGCCGCTTCACTGGCTCATGAGCTCGCGAAACAACACGTACAGATCCGATAACCGATCTGTGGCAGCAGGATCGTTCCGAGCAAGCAGAGAGATGGTCTCATCGCGCCGGGCAAACACCGACTCCACTCCGTCTTTTTGTGCCTGCGAGAGGCTCGAATCAGCCCCCTTGTTGGCCTCTTCCCGTAAGGACGTGAAAAAGCTGCTGACGGATTGACGGGCTGACTCGTAATCGCCCCGCTGCGCGTCAATGGCCGCAGAGGCAAGCGTGTTCTGCATCCTGGCCAACTCGAGCTGGCGCGCGGCCTCTGCCGCTGCGAGCGTGTCCTGCGTCCGCGCCTGTTCTGCCTGGCTCGTTGCCTCGGCAAGGCTACGCGCACTATCGCGAGACGTAGCCCACATGGGCAAAAAGCCGATCGCAAAGCCAATAAGAAGAACGATCACATATGTGACGACACGACGTATCCACGAAATCGTTCTAACCGATTTGGGCTGCGAATTGCTTGTCATGATACCTCCTATAGAGCAAAAAACTAGACTTTAACACAATGCCACAAGCCCCTAAAGCTAGAAGCGACATACGGCCAGGCCACTGCCAGCGGGCACGCTCACCGGCCCGCTGGCAGCAAAGCGCATCCGGTCGCCATCAGTTCTTGGAGATGTTGCGCACTGCCGTTTTCTCGGCCTCGACCACGTCAGACACCACGTCCATTTGCTCGTCGAGCGCGTCCTGGCCGCGTTGCTGTAATGCCTCCGCCTGTTTATGCACGAGTGACGTAACCTGGTCGGCTTTGTCGCGAGTCTGCGCCACTGCATCTTCCACCGTCTCTGTCACGCGATCGCGCAGCTCCATGCCCTCGTGCTGGATCTTGGCCCGGGTCTTTTTCCCCGATTGCGGCGCCAGCAGCAGCATCGTCCCGGCGCCGATCAGGCACCCCGCCAGCAGTCCGGTAAAGAATCCCCCCGCCTGGCTTATCACGTAGCCGTGTTCCTGTTCGTGAGTATTCATTTCTGCTTCTCCTTTTTGATTATTCTCATCAGTAGCCCATCATAACCAGGGGCAGCAGCACGCGCTGTGGCGCCGCTGTTGCTGTGAGCGTCGGTGTTGCGGTCGGCATGGCTGTGTCCGTGGGCGTCGGTGTTGCCGCGATATCGTCGATGTGCACCCAGGTGACGCAAAGACGGAAGGCGGTGCCCTGGGGATTCTCCCCGTACATCAAGTCGTTGCTGTTCTGAATGGCCAAGACGTAAGTGCCGCCATCAGGGGCAATGTGCTCACCGGGGAATAGGTCCACTTGGCCACCGCTCCCCTCGTGAGTATCCACAATCATCTCCCCCTCCCACCACCATGCCGTCTTGTTGTCGCTCCACATCTGCAGGATGGCGTGGGTGATGCGCAGATCCGGATGTGGGGCGTCCACCTGGAAGGTATGCCGGATGAGGTGCGTGGTCCCGTCGAGGCCCTCTTGCACGCCGTGCTCATCTGCCAGTCCCACGATGCTCGCGTCAGGGTAGATCCACCAACCTGCCGCTGCCCATGCATCCCACCAGACCTCTATGCCGCTACGCCAAGAGTCATCGGGGACAAAGCCCGGCTCGTTCCATCCCGCGGGCGCTGGCGGAGAGGTCACCGCGATGAGATCCGAGGTGCTCGCCGAGTCTGTGTCGTACCCGTAAAAGTCCGCCGCTGAGATGCGGTATATGAGGGCCTCGGCTGGCGCAGAGCTGTAGCATTGCTCCGCGGACATCGGGGTCATGGTCGGTGTAGGTGTAGACGTTAGAGTCGCCGTACGCGTCGACGTGGCTGTGGCAGTGGACGTAGGTACGGGCGTTTCACAATCCAACGTTGTTGAGTGCGAACAGGCCGTCTGTGGCCCAGTCTGATCGCTGGACACCGTCAGGCAGTTCTCGAGCACTTGCCCACCCGGCACGACCGACCACACGCGCATCTCCAGGTACAGCGTCACCATCTCTCCAGGTGCGACCGATGGCAACAGCCAGGTGACCGTCCGTTGGCCGTCATACATGGCGCCTGGACTGCAGTCATCGTGCGGCCAGCCTCCGTCCCAAAGGCACACATCGCAGCGCCCTGGGCAGATGTCGGGCAACAGGTTGCTGACCTGCACGTTCGTCAGCGTCTGTGTCGTGTTGTTGGCAAAGCGGAGCGTGTAGCGCTGCCTGTGCCCCGAGCAGATCGGATCATGCCAGGGAAGCGGCGGATAGACCTCCAAATCCTGAGAGATCGGATTCTGGTTCACAACGCCCGCAAGTGCGGCTGGGCGCCCCCTGGCATCTGCACGCACGGCAGAGGATATGCCGGACGAGGGGCTGCTGGCCGTGGAAAGCAGTGCGGCCAAGACCAAGAAAATCAACAAATGTCCAGTGCTGCGCTTTTTCACGGTTTTCATCCCCTTTAATCCGATCAGATAGCCTTGTTTGCGTTCTGCCAAATGGCACAGGCGGCGGATCGTCTTGCTGGTCACCGAAACTGAGAACCGTCATCTCTGCGTCTACGATGTCTCTTCCGTCTTGGTCATGATGGCAATGACCGTGCTCACCACAAGCAGCAGGCCCGTCACCACCAGCCACATGCCTAGCAAAAGCATTCTCAGACTTTTGGTCAGTTTCATATTGTTCATCTAGATATTGTCGCTAGTGCCTGACAGTGTGTGTCGTGCGCTCGGTGTCGGCGCCGGAAGCGCTGCCGCCCGGCGTCTGCTCATGCACCGATAGCGTCACTGTGCGCGCGCTGGGACGATCGGCCACGACTTGGAGCATGCGAACGACAACCCAGAAAAACAGTGCATAGACTGCCATGGCGATAAGCGTCGTCACCTCAAAGATCATCCCTCCGGACGAGGGCGTTCCCACCAATCCCGCGAACGGCGCCATGAACACCCCCGTAATCCCATAGATAAAGACGGCAAATCCGCTGTTGGGATTGGCCGCGATCAGTTTCAACATGAAGCGCAGCCCCGACAGGATCAGCAGGATACCCAGAACGGTCCAGATGATCCGCGTAGCCTGGTAGAAACCCAACCGCCGCTCTGCGGCGACATCGTGCGTCACCTGCTCGGTCGAGGCGTAGCCCGGTTGTTGCGTGACCACCGTTTCTTCGCGGCGGTCAACCGCGACTTTATTAATCGGTCGATTCTCAGACATGGCGCCTCCCTAATGTGTACCTCTAGTAGTCACGCTAAACATGTATCCTAGCCCGTGTAGCCCGAGGCGGCCGGTGGAGTGCACCGGCCGCCTCGGGCGACGACCATCCAACCACCGCGTGACTGCGCGGAAGCCGATCAGAGTCTCGGAACGATCAACGTACCCTGCCTCTGCGAAAGAGGTTCACGACCGCCAGCAGGATGATGGCCCCACCCAACGACACCAGCAAGGCCGGCATGCTAAAATCTCTCTGGTTGATGGTGGCGACACCGAACAGTGGGCTCAAAAAGTAACCAGCGATGAACGCGCCCACGATGCCCACGACAATATCCATCAGCAGGCCCTGTTGGC
>SKLG01000137.1 GCA_007123335.1 Anaerolineae bacterium
GTCGACCGCTTCACCGGTTGGTGCGCAGGTACGGTGATCTTGAGTAGCTCATCATCAATACGTTCTGCAACCGAATTTGGCTTCCTCGTTGCCGCACAACAGTCCAGCCGTCACGTTGCAAGGCGCGAATGATTCTGTCATATGGCAGACTTGGCACCTTCACAAGACCAGTTCCCGTACGAGGGATTGTTCGTTGGCCACGAAATCGTCTTCAACCGGCTCTAGGTATAGCTCAATCGCCTCGCGGATGTTTTGCATGGCTTCTTCTACCGTCTCGCCTTCGCTGATACAGCCTGGCAGCGTGGGCACATAAACTGTATAGCCTCCATCGTCACTGGGTTCAAGCACGACTTGAATCTTCACCGTTATCTCCCTATTCGAGAAAGCGTTAGGTAATTTTCATACATAATATTGTAATCACTGGTGCCCTAGATGGCGAATCTCATCATGCTTGCTGATATGTTATCATAAGGATTGATAGTCATGACAGAATCGTATCGTTGTGAGCGTTGTGGCATTGTGTTTTCAGAGGCTAGCATTCGCGTGGATGCGCGAGACGATCGCCACTGTCCCCAGTGTGGCAGCTTGCGCATCCTGCGCGTCTCCTCGCGAGGCGAAAAGACGCGCGATTTCCTGCTCGAATACAACCGTTTTTGAGGCCCCGTAGGGCTTCTCGGCTTCCGTGGGAAGCCGGCTGTATAGGTTGGCAGATCTCCCTGGTTTGAACACCATCCTCACTTGGCATAGAATGTGGCCAGTGGCCGGTGGCAGTGTGCGCTGGCCGAGATGCTCAGAGGATGGGGGTGTGTATGTCTCTGTATGGCGGGATCGAGGGAGGCGGCACCAAGTTCGTGTGCGCCGTGGGCACGGCGCCGGACGACGTGCGCGCCGAGGTGCGTTTCAACACCACCACGCCCGAGGAGACGCTAGGGCGGGCCATCGCTTTCTTCCGCGAGCAACATGCCCAAGAGCCTCTGAACGCCATCGGCATCGCCTGCTTTGGCCCTATCGATCCCCATCCGACATCGCCTACCTTTGGTCATGTGACCACCACCCCCAAGCCTGGTTGGGCGCACACTGACGTCGCCGGCGCGGTGCATCAGGCGCTGGGGTTGCCTGTGGGCATGGATACGGATGTCAATGTGGCGGCGCTGGGCGAACAGCGCTGGGGCGCAGCCCAAGGCCTCGACACCTTTATCTATCTCACCGTGGGCACCGGCATTGGCGGCGGGGGCATGGCCAACGGCGAGCTGCTCCATGGCTTGATGCATCCCGAGATGGGCCACCTGCGCGTGCCCCACGACTGGCTCGCCGATCCTTACCCTGGGTGTTGCCCCTATCACGGCGATTGCCTTGAGGGGCTGGCTTGCGGCCCGGCTATTGAGGAGCGTTGGCAGACTCGTGGCGAACACCTGCCACCCGATCATCCGGCTTGGCCTCTCGAAGCCCATTATTTGGCTCTAGGCCTGGTGAATGCCATCCTCCTCTTTTCGCCGCAGCGCATCGTTATCGGTGGCGGGGTGATGTCACAGGCGCAGCTCCTGCCAAGGATACACGTAGAGGTGCCCAAGTTGCTCAACGGATACCTGCAGGCCAGCGCCGTCAACGAGGAGATCTCTGACTATATTGTTCCGCCGGCTTTGGACGCACGGGCCGGCGTCTTGGGTGCCATCGCCCTCGCCGAGCGCGTTCATCAAGGGCGTTCCCCGGCGGTGGGTATGTGCCGTTAGACAGCGAGGTATCCTCTAGTTTATACTATGGAAGATACTACACATGTTTCCGTGGGAGATGTTGCCGGCGTTGAGCCTAACGTCGTGGTCTTGAGGAGGCCGGCTTGAGCGCGCGAGAGCGAGTCATATCCCTGGCTTTGCTGACTGTCGCCGTCCTGGGACCCGTGTTCTATCTGGCGGGCCTATTGGCGCGCGGCCTGGCAATGCTGCACATGAGCTATTTCCGGTTGGGTTTTGCCCATCTCGCACTGTCGATAAGCGCAGCCTGTGCTGCCGTGCTGCTCTTTCGGCGTGGCAAGCCGGCTTTGCGGATTGTGGCTGGATTCTTTTTGCTGCTCAACCTGGGGTCGGTGGGGCTGGCCAGTCATCAATGGCTGCAAGAAATACAACAGCGCTTTGTCGAGCGGGCCATGGTGCCCATCGAGCCGATCAAGGCTGGAGTGCTGATCGCGCCATTGGACGATAGCGCCGTTAGCCGCCAAGAGTCCAGGGCGCTGGAGCAGTTCCTGGCTGACATGGTGCGTAGAGACGGGTTGACCGACTATGTCGCCGTGCGACACGTCCCCCCGATCACCTCAGCCGATCAGGCCAGGCGCCTGGGCGAGAGGATGCGCGCCAACGTCATCGTCTGGAAGGGGCGGGAGAGCCGCTCTCAGGTGATCGCCCATTACTATATTACCGTGGTGGGAGCTAACGAGACGGCCATCGCCTTGGACCCTGTGCCACTACTGACGTTGCTCGCTACCCATGACACCTATGTGGTTCCCAACCGCGAAGTGGTGCCTGATGGGCAGGTGCCGCCAGTAGCTACCCATGTGGTAGCGCCGACGGCCGTTGGTTTTGCCTATATGGCCGTGGGGAGACCGCTGCTGGCTGCCGCCCAGTTCCAGGCTGCGGGGGAGGCTTCCGATTTGCTGCCGGCGACCCAGATCATGCTTAAAAATCAGTTTGCCGCCGCCATGCTCTTGCTCGATCGCGATGATCTGGCTCTGCAAGCCTATCATGAGTCCATCGAGATCCAGCCCAATGCCAAGGCATACGGTGGCTTGGGCATCGTGGCGCTGGCCCGCCGGGATTGGACGATGGCCTCCCAGACATTTCGGCACGCGATTCGGCTTGATCCTTATGATCCCACAGCCTATTGCGGCATGGGCATCCTCCATACCAGGGAACGCAATATGCAACAGGCCATGTCTGCCTACTATCAGGCCATCGCCTTGCGCCCGGAGGAGAGCGTCCCCTATGCCTTGTTGGGGATGGGCTACGAGTTGCTCGGCGACGCCACCAGGGCCCGGGATGCCTATCGGGCGTCAGAGCAACACGCTGGGGTCAACGCCGGGCTGCATGTTGCCGTGGCCGAGCGGGCTGCCGAGATCGTGCGCAATCCACCGACCGCCGTTCCCACGGCCACGCCGCGGCCATTGCCCACCGAGACGCCGATACCGGCTCAGGCGCGCTATACGATCAAGCGTGGCGATACGCTGGGGACCATTGCCGCCGAGTTTGGCGTCAAAGTGGAAGATATCGTCAGAGTCAACAATATCAGACACCCCGACGCCATCTTTATTGGTCAGCAGTTAATCATCCCAGAAGTGCTCGATTAAAAGTGTCTGGGGTAGAATTCTGAAGGAGTTCTTGATGGAGGCGATGACCATGCAGTATCGCCCTTTTGGTGCAACGGATCTAAAGGTTTCGGCTATCGGCCTGGGTTGCGCCCAGTTGGGTTCTTCGAGCACCGAGTACGCCGTGCGGGTGGTGCAGCGCGCCCTTGACCTGGGCGTGACCTATATGGATGTCGCTCGCGGCTATCGCGACGCCGAGGTCAAGATCGGTCTGGCGCTGCAAGGCCGACCGCGTGAGAGCGTCGTCTTGGCCACCAAGACAAGCGGCAAGACTCGCGACGATGCCTGGCAACATATTCAAGAGTCGCTACAACGCCTGAGTACCGACTATGTCGATGTCTGTCATCTTCACGGTCTTCGCCAGGGCGGCGATATGGACCAACGCCTGGGCGCCGGCGGGGCGATAGAGGCGTTGATGCAGGCCAAAGAAGAGGGACTGGTGCGTCACATTGGCTGCACCAGCCATCGCTGGGAGGCGTTGGTGGAAGCCATCGAGCGTTTCCCCTTTGAGGCCATCTTGGTGCCGATGAATTTTGTCGAGCCCGAGCCCCTCAAGACGCTGATCCCGCTTTGTCAGGAACGGGGTGTGGGGGTGACGATCATGAAGCCGGTGGCCACCGGTCTCTTGCCAGCGGCGTTGGCCCTCAAGTGGTTGCTCAACCAGCCCATCGCCACCGCCGTCCCCGGCGCGACGACGATGGAGGAATCTGAGGAGAATGCCTTGGTAGGCCATCGTCCCATCGTCCTCACCGATGGCGAGCAGGCCCAGATCGAGGCGCTGCGCCTGGGATATGAGCGCTCCCGCTGCCGGGTGTGCGGCTTTTGCGCGCCCTGCCCGCAGGGCATTGGCGTGAGCGGCCATCTGGGCACCGACGTCATGTATGATCACTATCGCACCATGGGGCCGGAGGGGTTCCGCGCCTTTGACTGGTCTCGCGAGGCGGTCGAGCGTGATCTGGCTTCGCGTCGCGAGGATATTGCCGCTATCGAGTCGTGCGACCACTGTGGCCAGTGTGAGGCCCGCTGCCCCTATGGGCTCCCGGTGATGGAGATGCTGCCGAGGATGCTGCCGGCCATGCGCGACATGGTGGCATACTATGAGGAGTACTTGAGCCAATAGCCGGATAGTGCAGCCTCAGGCTTCCCCGGGCAGCTCTTGGTCGTCGGCCTGAGCGTCATCGGGCGAGTATAGCTCGGGGCTTTCCTGCAAGAGTTCTCGCGCCTGCTCCTCAAACTCGGCCGGCACCTGTACACGTACCGCGCCCAGGCCATCGACGGTGAGCCCCAAAACGCGGCCGATGGCCTCGTAGCGCAGCAGAACGGGGATATTGGCGCCATCTAGCTTGCTTTTTGCCACCTCGGCTGCCAATGGCCCTTGTGACACATAGACCGTGATCAACGTCTGTTCGTCAGCCATTATCCCTCATTCTCTAGCCGGTTTCTAGCCGGTCTCTAGCCGGTCTCTACCGGTTACCGCTCTGATCGCCAGCGAAGTCGCAGTGAGGCTTGCATGGCGCATAGTGCTTCCGCTGGCGAGATCTTGGCACTGCCTGTTTCCGACATGTGCAGTGTCACCCAGAGCCCGCCCAGGGCGGCCAGGGCGGCCAGCACAAAGATGACCGTATAGCCGGCGTTCGGCACCAGATGGTTAACAACGTCTATAATCGGGCCGCCGAGGCGCGCCGTGGCCGCCGAGCCCGCCGTAGCCAGATTCGAAAGACCCAGATATTTGGCCGCCTCGGCTTGAGGCACCAGATCGGTGGCCCAGGCCCAGTTCACGGTGGCAAAGGTGCCCATGCCCACGCCGACGAACCCACCGAGCAACAGCAGCCCGGTCATGTTTCGGGTAACACTCAACAGCACCATGCCTATGGCAGCCATGCCGCAGGCAATCAGCGTCAACCGTCGCCTTCCCCAGTGCTCCGAGAGCACACCGGCAGGGTAAGCGACCAGGGTGATGCTGATGGCAATCACGGCCATCATGCTCCCCATGGCCCGCGCCGGGTTGGCCACCTCGACTACATCATGTAGATAGTAAAGTGCAAAGGACTGAACCAAAAAGCTGCCCAACAACACCAGAAACCGTGCCATCAGCAAGCGCCCATATTCCTTGTGGTGCCGCCAATCTACCAGGAACACCTGACGCAAACGGGTCGCGAGGGTTGCCAGCGTGCGGTCCTGGTTGGCTCGGTGACCGGGCGAAAGCTCTGCTTCGCGCACGCCAACGACAGTGATGCCCATGGTGATCAAGAGGATGCTGGCAATCGTGGTCATGGCCAGGGGGATGCGCGGCATTCCGGTGTCCATCAGGATCCCCATGACGATCGCCGCCAACAGGATGCCCATCATGTCGATGAGGGTTTTCATCCCTGAAGCGGCGCCCCGTTCCCCGGTGGGCACCAGATCTGGAATGAGGCCCTGGGCGGCTCCGTGGGCGATGTTTGAGGCTACCTGTAGCAATAGATAGCCGACGGCGATGAGCCAGATCAAGGGCGCCCAGGCCAAAACAAGCAAGAACAAGACACACAGGCAGGCTCCGACGATGATCCAGGGCCGCCGGCGCCCCAAACGGTGCGAGGTATCGTCGCTAATAGCGCCGATGATGGGCGTCATGACCATCGCGATCAATAGCCCCACAAACGTCAGTAAACCATAGGCCGTATTCTTGGCGCCCTCTCTGACGAAGGAGAGCAGCAGCACAGGCAGTACGATGGGGTGCAACGAGTTCCACATGAACGACACCCCGAACCAGTACGCATTGATCAGAATGTTGTTGTAGGATGAGCCCTGCTTTGCCACCATCGCTCTCCTGTGAGTCTGTATTCATCGGCTAGGTGCACGTGGACCAGCGACGATCTTACCTAATGATACTTGAAACCCTTTATTGAGCCAAGGTTTCTCTTTCTATGTCAACACCGCCAACGAGGTTTAGATGCGGCCCGAGCCCCATTACGCATCTGCGCCACCTCTCCTTGGGGAGATGGCCCTATGCTTCTCACTTGGCATCATCCCGGCCCATGTTATACTCTGGCACATTCTTTATCCATCCTGTCACCATTATGGATCGCGAATCATGCGTATCGCCATGATCGGCCCTTTTGGCCTGGCGCCCAAAGGCACTATGAGCGCCCGCGCCTTGCCTTTGGCTCATGCCCTTGTCGCCAAGGGGCATCACGTCAAGGTGTTCATGCCACCCTGGCACACTCCTCAGGATGCGGAGACTGCCTGGCAGGAGGGTGATGTTGCTTTGGAATATGTCTCACTGGCTCCGGAATGGCCCGCCGTGTCGGAACTGGCTTCCTCCTGGCGCCTGGTGCGCGGCGCATTGGCCTGGCGCCCCGACGTCATCCACTGCTTCAAGCCCAAGGCTCATGCCGGCCTGGCCTCCTGGGCGCTCTGGCATCTGCGCCGGCTGAGGCGAGGAACTCTGCGACTCGTCGTCGACGAGGATGATTGGGAGGGGCCAGGAGGCTGGAATGATCTGGAGCCCTACCCCGGCTGGCTGCGGCGCGTTTTCACCCATCAAGAACGCTGGGGGCTGACTCATTGCGATGCCGTAACCGTCGCCAGCCGCGCGCTAGAGACGCTGGTCTGGAGCCTGGGCGTGGATCCCCAGTGCGTGCATTATCTGCCCAACGGCGCTGCTGCGTGGAGGCGTGGCGCGGGAGAGCGGGTACGCCAGCGCCACGATTTGGGGACGGCGCCAGTGGTATTGCTCTACACCCGTTTCTTTGAGTTTGATCCCTCTCGCGCGGTAAAATTATTCCGCACCATCGCCGTGGCCGAGCCGGAGGCGCGTTTCTTGGTCGTGGGCAAGGCGCTGTTTGCCGAGGATGACGCGCGCTTTGACCGTCTGCTGCGCGATGCTGGCCTGGACGCCCGCACCGTGCGCACCGGTTGGACGCCCCTGGAGGAGCTGCCCGACTATTTGGCCGCCGCCGATGCCGCCGTGCAGCTCATGGACGACACACTGGTTAATCGCTGCAAATGCTCGGTCAAGTTGGCCGAGCTGCTGGCCTGTGGGGCGCCGGTGGTGGCCGACGCCGTGGGGCAGAGCGCCGAGATGATCCGCCATGGCGAGACGGGTTTGTTGACACCGGTGGGGCAGGTGAGCGCGATGGCGGAGCAGGTGGTGGACTTGCTTCGCGATCCCCGCCGTCGCCAGGAGATGGGGCGCGCTGCGGCGCAGGAGATGGCGGAGCGTTATAGCTGGCCCATGCTGGCGGACGAGGCGTTGCGCGCCTATATCGGCGATGAAGAGGATGGACTCAGCCGTCGCCGTACTCGCTAAGGTCCATCGATGGAATCTCGGCGTCGGGCGCCGGCTCTCGTGCTTCGATGATGATCTCGCCAAAGGCTCGCTCTTGTCTCGCCGCCACCTGCTGCTGCTTGATCAACTCCAGCAGGGCCAAGAACGTGACAATGATCTCGACCCTGGATCGAGCCCGCCGCATCAGAGTGGTAAAGCGCACGCGGCGGCCATGTTGGACGCGCCCCAGAATGCCGGCGATACAGTCAGCGATGTGTACCGTCACCGGCGCCACGACCCGATCCACCGTTGGCGACGATGGCGGGTGGGCATCCAGAGCCCGCCGCAACGCGGCCAGCAGCTCGGCGAGCGACGCCTGGCCCGGTTCCAGCTTGGGTTCTAGTTTGGGCGGCGGCGCGACTCGCGGGTAGGCCCGCAGTCCTGTCTTTTCGATCTCGCCGAGCTGCGCTGCTATCTCTTTGAAGCGCTTGTACTCGCGCAGCCGATCGATGAGCTCGGTCTCCCACTCTTCCTCTTCCTCGTCATCCTCCTCGGCCTTGGGCAACAGAACCCGCGACTTGAGCACCAACAAACGCGCGGCGATCACCAGGAAATCGGCCATATTCGCCGCCGAGGCCTGTCTTGCGGCGTCGATGTGGGCCAGATATTGATCGGCCACCAGCGCCAGCGAGATACGGGTAATATCCAGCTCCTGGCGTTCAATCAGACGCAGCAGCAGCTCAAGCGGTCCCTCATAGATATCGAGCGATACCTGATAGCCAAACATGGGGATGCGCCGCCCGCCTAGTCCTGTCGAACCTTGAGATCGACCACAAAGAAACTGCAAATCACATTGACGCGACGTTCAGCGTGTTCATAGTTGGGTGTGCGCCGCGTCATCGTGGTAGCGAACACGTCCTCCTTGTCGCCCCACAAGCGCGCTTCGGTGAAAAAGCTCGTGGATGTCACCGAGACGCCAATATCCTCGGGCACCAGCAGGTGTAGTTCGCCGACAAAGCCATAGACGCGCAGCGTGGTTTCATAAGCCGGAATCTCGGCTTCGCTGAGGTCAAGCCGGACGTCACCGACGCCGAGCCATATCTCTTCGTCGGTCAGTGTCCACCGTCCGCTCCGGCGGATATCGCCTAGCAAACGTTGCTCGATCCGCCGCTCGTCGTCCACCATTCGCGGGCGGGCTATCAGCCATATGCCAAGCAGAATTAACGCCGTCGGCCAACAAAAGGCGCCCAGGTTGATGTCCAGTAGTCGGCCCAACAGCAGGACAATGCCCAATATCAGCAGCGCCAATCCCCAAAAGACCTGCCCCTTGTTATTCATGATGATCTCCTCGTGCGACTCTACCTGCCGTCTCAGCGCCGCTATTATACCATTGAGTGACGAGACGAACCATCTCGGAGTCAAGCAACCTCTTTTCCCGGTTCTTCCCATGTAGGGCATCGACCCCGATGCGGCGCCTTGCGTTTGACGGGCTCGCCACAAATCGGTACTCTGCAACCGATTATGATCGATCTCCATCCGGTGCACTTTTATATTCACGCCGAGGCAATCATGAGACACTGGAAGCTGAGCGTCAACGCGGCCTTTTTCGGCCGGCAGTCCAACGGCTACACCGAGTACCAGCCCTATCGCGCCCTGGAGGCCAAGCTGGAGCTGATTCGTCAGGTCCAGGGCATCAAGGGTGTAGAGCTCAAGTACCCTTTTGATCTGGAGGATGTCCCCCTGGCGCAGCGTTTGCTGGAGCGCTACGAGTTGACGTGCTCGGCGGTGAATGTGGACATCAAGGACGCGGCCATGTTTCGCTGGGGTGCCTTGTCGGCGGCCTCGGCCGAGGCCCGCGATCTGGCGGTGCGTCGGCTTTGTGAGGGCATGAACGTCGCCGCCGCCATGGGCGTGGGTCTGGTCACCACCTGTCCACTGGCCGATGCGTACGATTATGCCTTTGAGATTGACTATGCGCGGGCCTGGGAGGGGCTCATCGACAGTGTGCGCCGCGCGGCTGCTCATCGCGACGATGTGCGCCTGGTGCTCGAGTATCAGCCCCATGATCTGCAGGCGCGTACCCTGTTGGGCGACGTGGGCAAGATGCTCCATGTCATCCACAAGGTGGGCCGCTCGAATCTTGGCGCCAACCTTGATGTGGGCCACGCTATCTTTGGCGGCGAATCACCGGCCGAGGCGGCTACTTTGCTGGCGCAGGAGGGCCGACTGTGGTATCTGCACAGCAACGACAATATCGGCCGCGGCGGCGATTGGGACCTGATCTCGGGCTCGGTGCACCTCTGGGAATGGCTGGAGCTGCTCTATACCCTGGATCGTGTGGGCTATGACGGTTGGATCGGCGCCGACATTGCCGCGCACCAACTCGGCCCGGTAGAGGTGTTTCGCGCCAACACGCGTATGTTACAGCGCATGATGACGATTTTGGGGCGTATCGATCTTGACGAATTGCGCGCGCTGGTGTGCCGAGATGGCACGGTGCCCGAGATATTGGAGCGCCTGATGGCGGCGTTGATGGGCGAGTAGCCATGCCGCTCAGAGTGCTCGATGCCTTTACGCGAGATGCCGGGCGCCTGATGTCCGCTCATGTCGCCCGACTCATGTCGCCCGACTCATGTCGCCCGACACGGGGCGACCGAACGTCAGCCTCAACCAGGCGGAACGATGGGGACGCCGCTGGGCGGCTCGACGTCGTCGTCGCAGGGCTCCTCTGACTCTTGGGCAGGAGGCCTGGGCAGGAAACGCAACACCAGCTCATCGCCCTCGATGGGCACGGCATTGGGGTCTATGTCGGCAAAAGAGCCCCATCGCCACGGGCACCGGCCATCCAGGCTGCCCAAGATTTGCAGGCGATCAGCACCGACCTCGGGCACACCAATGACCCAGGCATCCCCCTCTCGCTGCGCCTCGATGAGTGCTACATGGGCCATTACTCTATCGCTTTGGTAAAAGGTCAACGTCGTGCATGCGGCAGCCTCATCGTCCAGCCCTTTGATCCGCACGATGCGCATTACCCTCTGAGGGCTGGGACTTGCGGTGGGCGTCGGGGCAAGTGGTGTGGGTGTGTTCTCCGTCCGCGTCTGTGCCGTCGGCGTCTGCGCTATCGGCTGCGAGGTTGCGGTAAGGCTGGGTGATGGCGTCACCGTGGCATCGGGCAAGGGGGTTGTCGTGGCTGAGGGGCTGATGGTAGGCGTCACAGATGGCGCGGGCGTTGCGATTGTCGGGGAAAGGTTAACCGCGCGCGTCATATATGCAGTAGGTAAGGACGATGCTGTTGCTGGGGGCGGCGTATCATACGGCACAGGCAGCGCTTGACGCATCCCGCAACCTATAGCCAGAGACGCCAGCAACAACTGCGCGAGAGCAGCCGCCCAGCCGGGCCTCAGACTCGATCGCACAGCGTCCTCCTTGCAAGCGCTCACGGCCTTGTCGGCTAGCTGGCCTAGGTCGCCATCTGCAGGAGCATCGACTCGACTTCTTGGCGCGCTCGGGCGAACTCGATGTCCGACGCCAGTGCTAGCTCAGCAGCGAGGAAATCCTTGCCCTGTTCGAGAAGTTGTCGGTCGACGGTGCCAAGAGGACGTCGCTGGTTCAGATAAAAGAGGATGCGCGCCACGCCTACCACGGTAGAGAACTGGCCCGATTTGAGCTGCTCACGCATATCGTTCTGGCGGGCGCGGAGATCCTTTTCGATCTCGCTCTCCTTGGGGGGCTGGCTGCATAGGGAGAGCATGTTACGCAGGCGGTTTGGTTCTCCAACACCGCGCAAACCCGCAGATTCTGCGCGGTCCACGGCGACCATGACCTGCATAGCGCGACAGGTAGTCCGAATGACATAATATGTGCTGGTGGCGTCACCGATCGACTTTTGCTGGATGCGCAGAACGGTACCGGCCCCATAACAGGGGTGAACGACTTTGCTGCCGACCACGTAGCTGTTCATGGTTGTCCCGTCGATTCCTTGCCTGACTTGCGAGTGGTCAATGGTGAGGCACAGACCGACTCGCTCACGGGATTGAGAGAGCATAACATATGAGTGATTATACCATGATCAGCACACGACGACAAAGCTTGTGACAAAGGACAAGGCGCCGCTACCGAGAAGCAGCGCCTTGTTCATGCATCAAGGCAGTGTCCATACACAGTCGCGGTTCACCAGCAGCCAATAGCCGCGTCCTGGCGCCATCTCCAAGAGTTTGTTGCTCCAAGGCGCGGCGGCGGTAGCATAACTGCGCCATGGGTTGCCGGCGTCGCGACTATCGTACCACCATACTAGCTCCAAGGCGTCACCGAGACTTGTCAGCGCGTCGCCAATATCCTGCGTATGCAGCGAGGGATAACCCACGAGATTCCAGCCCTCGTGCAACGAGAGCGCAAAAGGCGGACATTCGCCGGCATGGAGCGCCAGTTCGGCATCGGCATGCATATCGATCCAGTAGCCACGCGATCTGTCCACGCTGACGAGGCTGTTGTGCGTCGCGTTGGGCTCGTAGAACTGCCATTGGCCATCATCGCCATAGGACCACACCCGGCGCACGCGATCTTCAATAGGTGCGAATACTTGTTTGGCCTCTTGGTCGGCCAGACAAAAAGGCAGTGAGACCAAATTCAGTCCCTCATGAAGCGACAGAATAAAAGGCCCTTCTGAGGATGCACTGACATAGTCGATGATCAACTGTGGTGGATCGCCACTTTCCCTGGCCGTAAAGGCAACCTCGCGGGCTTTGGGCGCCTCGCGGGAGAGCAGCATGAGCCCATGATTTGGCCGGGCGCCGCTTGCCCAATCGCGCACCAGCGGGGTGATATCCCATTCCCACCAGCGATCTCCGCCTGTTACGCTCGTTGTGGTTACCACATCGCCCAGGCGATCGACGCCCACCGCCTCGGCGCCGGGGCTGGCCCACTGTTGGCCGATGAGCGGCGCGTTCCAACTGGCCTCGTGCTCCTTCCACGCTCGCGCCAGGCCCACGACATCGACGTCGATGCCGACATCCTCCGATGAGACGCTGCGCAGCCTCAGGGTGGCGCGCTCGATCTGCGAGCCGGGGGGCAGTTCAGCCAGAGAAAAGCGCAGCAGGCTCCGCTTGATGCCAAAAGTGCGCACACGCATAAATCCGTCGGCGCCAAACGTGGCGTTCGACGCCCAGCTATCGATCGTGGTGTCAGCCGTTGACAAGATCGTCCAGGTGCCCGCGGCAGGCAGAGGCGTTGAGGTAGGCAATGCCGTCATGGTAGCGGTTGGTTGCGGCGATGCTGTGGCCGTCGGCGTCATGGATGGGGTCGCGGTGGCCGTCGGCAGGGGCACCTCGGTGGGCGTCGCTGTCGCCGTAGCCGTCGGCGAGGGCGTAAACGTGGCCGTAGGCGTCGCGGATGGGGTGGCTGTCGCGGTGGCAGTTGCCGTAGCGGTGGCGGTTGCCGTAGCGGTGGGTGTGCTCGTAGGGGTAGGCGATGCTGGCACGACAATGAGCTCTAGCCAGGGGCGAGCGGCCACCTCCGGATGCTCCCGCGAGGCGATCTCGTATTGCACCGAGACGCTGCCGCTGCCCTTGAGGATCATCCCATGGTTGCTTCCCACATCAGCTACCCACTGGCGTACCAGGGTCGTGACATCGTAGGATTGCCAGCGATAATCGGCCTGCAGGATATGCTCATCAGTAGATGCCCCGGCCCGGTCGATGCCCACCGAGTTGCAGCCTGATTCATGCCAGTTGACGCCTTGAGCGGCGCGTACCCAGGTGGCCTCGTGTTCTTCCCAGGGCATGTATACCCCGTGGAGAGTGGTCAAGAGATGTCCGGCGTTGCTACGGCCGGTCACAAAGAGATGCAGCCGAGCCGACTCGATATGGGCCTGAGCCGGGATAGCCGACAAATCCGCAGCCAATAGAGCGGCACGCACATCACCCTGGCGGATGATCAAGAACTCCTCCTGGCCATAGTTGGCGTCGATGGCCCAATAATCCAGGGTGGTGTCGCGTGCGATAGGCACTACCAGGGCGCCCGCTGCCGGCGAGGGTGGTGGGGCAAAGGTGGGTGTGGGGGTGGCTATCACTGGCGTGACGGTAAAAGTTGCTGAGGGAGTAGGCCCCGCCGTAAAAGTCGGAGAGGGCGTCATCGTCGCCGTCGGTGTCGGCGTGGTCTGGAGAGGCGTCGCCGTCGCCGACGGTGTCATCGTGGCCGTCGGCAAGGGAGCGTCGCCGGTGCGCACCACGAGCTGCGGGGCAAGATCAGGATCACCCCAGCGGCTGGAGGCGATCTCGTACTGCACCGACACATAGCCATCGCCCTTGAGCACCAGGCCCCAGTTGCTGTCTGGGTCGGCCAGCCAGCCACGTACAGCCTCGGTCACATCCAGGCTGAACCAGTGATTGTCGGCGTTGAGCAGGGTCGTCGCCAGCCAATCGCGATCACGATCCGTACCCTCACCGTTGCAGCCGGCTTGATGCCAGGCATTGCCGCTATGGGCTAGGAGCCAGGTTGCTTCCTGCCCGACCCAAGGGCGACGCCCTCGATAGACGTTCAAGTGCATGGCACCTTGATTGCTGCGGTGGGGGATATAGACGTTCAGGATCGCCTCTTGCACGGCCTCAGGCTGCACACCACTGCCTGCCAACTGGCTGATGTCAAAGCGCAACAGAGAGGCCGCGATATCGCCTTGACGCACGATCAATGTCGGTGCATCGCCAAAGTTTTGATCGGTAAACCACTGACTGATGGTGGTATCGTCCACTAATGGATAGCGTGCAGCGTCGGGCAAGAGCGTCGGCGTGGGCGCCGTGGTGGGACCGGTTGTAGGCGTCGGCGATGGCGGCAGAGTTTGGGTAGCGGTTGGCGTGGGCGAGGGCTCATAATAACGCACCAGCAGCTCGGGTGCGTACTCGCCCTCACGAGACGAGAATTCATAGCGCGTCGAGGCGGCGCCCTCGCCTATGAGGATTACCCCGTCGTTGGCGCGGCCCTCTTTGAGCCAGGCTGAGGCCAGGGCGGTGATGTCCCACGTCACCCATTCCATCTCGTCCGTTA
>SKLG01000366.1 GCA_007123335.1 Anaerolineae bacterium
AAAGAGGTCGTGGTCGGCAAAGGGGATGGCGTCGAGGTCGGGATGGGTGCCCGGCACGATGCGCGGCGGCGTCTCGCCCCGTTGCAGCGCATCCAGCGCCTGAGGAAAGGTCTCCTCGGCCTCGCCGAGAAAGACGTGATCGACGCAGGGGAGATCGATGACCTCCTGAGGCAGGATCGTCGGGTGCGGTCCCCCCACCATGGTGACGGTGCCTGGATCGACCTCACGGGCGATCTCTAGGCAGCGGATCGTCGCGTTATAGTCCACGCTCATCATCGTCACCGCGACGACGTCGGGCTGGCGCTCGGCGAGGGTCTGGCGCACATGATCCCAGCTTTTGAGCGCCCGCAGGTCGATCAGGTTGACCTCATGCCCCGCCAGACGCGCGCAGGGCGCCAGGATGGCCAACCCGTGGCTGATCCAGCCCGAATCCATCCCTTGCCCGATGCTGTCGAATCCCTTGCCAATGATACCGGGATAGATCAAGCTTACTTTCATAGTTGGCGTTGCGATCCTCGTCGTGGTTCCTCTCGCCAGGCCGGATGGCCTCGAAAAGGACCTGGCTCCCATAGAATACTTGGAACGTGCGATGATAGATTATACTCGGGGAGTGCCCTATATCAGCCTCTTGCTAACAAATCTCCGGGCTTGAGAGCCCTGCGGAGACAAGTGGTTTAGCGTCACAGACCCCTGATATTTTGCTCAGCCCATCTAACTAGCCGAGAGAGGGATATCTTTTCCCTGGTGGCGCAAGGTGGCCTTGATCAGCGATGCGAGAAACTCGCTGGCATCCAGAATCTCCAGCACCACGAGTTGTCCCTCGGAGCTCAGATGGGCGATGATCGACCCGGTGTGTTCGGCATGATCGATGATGCCCTCAGCGACCATTTCAATCATCAGAATATCTTCCTGTCGGTCATAGTTGATCTTCATAACGCTGCCCGTCCCGGATAGAGGGCATCACTACCCGCCTAACACGAGCATGATACATGACATATGGCACCCAGCGCTTGCGATAACACCGGCTGGCCGTGCTCACCATTCCACAACTTGACGTCTGCAGTGCGCTCATTATACGTCCGCCGAATATCTTGGCCAAACGTCCGGTGATGCCTGGCGCTCGGCAGGCGGGATCGACGCAGAGCCGAACTGGCGCTCAATAGGCGAGCAAGAAGAGCCGAGCCGGCGCTCGGCGTTCCCGGGGGCTTTTGGTCGGTGTAGCGTCAAGGCTTATACTTGGTCGGTGGCATCGGTTCCCCGATAGGAGGCAAGATGGGCGAGAATCTGTTGGGCACGAGTGTCGTTGTGCAGGTGGCCATCGTGGTGCGGGATATTGAGGAGGCGTCCAAGGCCTGGGCTGAGGTGTTGGGCGTGCCGGTGCCCACGGCGTCGATCACGGCGCCCTACGAGGAGAGCCACATACGGTATCAGGGCGAGCCCTCGGACGCCCGCGCCAAGCTGGCCTTTTTCAACCTGGGCGAGCAGGTGCGCCTGGAGCTGATCGAGCCGGTGGGCGGCAGCGATGTGCCCGTGGCCAGCACCTGGCATCAGTTCCTGGCCGAAAAGGGCGAGGGCATCCATCACGTCGCCTTTATGGTCAAGGGGATGGACGAGGTCATCGCCCGCCTGGAGGCCCACGGCATGACGGCGATCCAGCGCGGCGACTATACCGGGGGGCGCTACGGCTACATCGACGCCGAAGACAGGCTCAAGTGCGTCCTGGAGCTGTTGGAGAACCTCTAGACCACCAGGGCGATGCCCACGATGGTGAGCACCGTGCCGACCCAGGTGTAGCGGGTGGGGCGCTCGCCCAAAAAGAGGGCGCCCAGCAGCATGCCAAAGAGGGGTGCGGTGGCGCTGATGATCGCCGTGCGGCCGGGGCCGGCGTGTTGGATGGCCAACGCATAGAGCGAGCCGCCCAGCCCCCAACCCAGGATGCCGGTGAGCACCAGTTGGCCCCAGACGCGCCGCTCCAGGCCGCTGAGCTGCCGCAGCGACCCGCGCCTCCCGGCGACCAGCAGGCAAAAGAGCGACACCACCGGCACGCGCACGCTGGTGGCCACGATGGCGTTGATGCCCTCGACCCCTCTGGCCAGGATGATGGTAGCCAGGCTCCAGGCCAGCGCGGTGGTGCTGGCGTACAGTGCGCCGCGCACGAGCTGGCCGCGCTCGATATAGTCGATGGCGCCCACGAGGAGGTTGGGCCGTGGGCGGGCGATAAAGTAGACGCCGCCGATGACCAGCAGCGCACCCAGCAGGTTCAGCAGGCGCAGCGGCGTGCCCAACAGCAGCGCGCTGAGCAGCACGGTGAGCAGGGGCATGGTGTTGGTGATGGGGAACGCCCGGCTGACGCCGATCAGTTTCAGGCTGTTCACGTAAAAGGCGTCGCCGACCACGCCGCCGATGATCACCGATCCGGCCAGCAGCAGGAAGCGCGTGGTCGTGACCAGGCGATAGTCGCCCAGGCCTCCGGTGGCCAGGACCAGCGGGATGATGATGCCCAGGCCCAGCAGCGCGCGCAGGCCGTTCACCAAAAAGGCGTCGAGTCGGGTCGATAGCGAGCGCAGCAGCACCGTCGTCGCTGCCCAACAGATCGCCTGTGCAAACGCAAAAAGAACACCCATGAGCACCCTCACATACAAGATGGTGTAGAGTATGTCCAGATCGAGATGGCGGTCAAAAGCACGTTCGCAGGCTTGCGGCCTGAACGCGGGCCGGGAATGATAGGCGCTGCCCAGAGATGATTGAGGAATGACCATGCAGGCGATAGCTGCCGTGCTTGCCCAGTTTGATCGACCTTTGGATATCGAGCAGATCGACATCCCTGCCCTCGGCCCCGGCCAGGCGCTGGTGGCGGTCGAGGCGGCGGGGGTGTGCGGTTCGGACGTGCACATGTGGCGCGGCCTCGACCCGCGTACGCCCCTGCCGATGATCCTGGGCCACGAGGGGGTCGGGCGCATCGTCGAGGTGGCCGGCCAGCGGCGCGACGTCCACGATCAGCCCGTGGCCGTCGGCCAGCGGGTGCTGTGGGAGCGAGGCGTCACCTGCGGACATTGCGCCTATTGCGCCGCGTTCCACGAGCCGGCGCTGTGTCCCTCGCGCTGGGTGTATGGCATCCATCACTCGCGCCGCACGCCGCCGCACCTCAACGGCGCCTATGCCAGCCACATCATCCTCGACGCCCAGACCGCGCTGATCCCCCTGGCCGACGAGGAGGACCCGGCGACCTTTGTGGCCGCCTCCTGCTCCGGCGCCACGGCGGCCCACGGCATGGCGCTGACGCCGGCGGCCATCGGCGCCACAGTGGTGATCATGGGCCCCGGCCCGTTGGGCGCCTTTGCGGCGGCCCTGGCCCGCGCGCAAGGGGCCGAGCACGTCGTCGTCATCGGCGGGACGGCGGAGCGCCTGGCGCAGTGCGCCCGCCTGGGGGCCACGACGCTGCTGGATCGCCACGAGCTGGACGAGGCCCAACGCCAAGAGGCCGTGCTGGCCCTCTCCCACGGTCGCGGCGCTGATCTAGTCGTTGAGGCGTCGGGCAGCGTGGCCGCCGCGCAGGAGGCGCTGAACCTGGTGCGCCCTGGGGGAGCGGTCTCATTGGTGGGCTTTGGCACGCCGGTGGGCGAGATGAGCCTGGCGCCCTTTGAGGCATTGGTGCGCAAAAATGTGCGCCTGCAAGGGGTGTGGGTCAGCGACCTGCGCCATACCCTACAGGCGGTGAGCCTCGTTCGCCAGCAGCCCGAGGCCTTTGCCGGGCTGGTCAGCCATCGCTTTCCCCTGGAGCAAGCCACCGTCGCGCTGCGCGCCGTGGAGCAGCGCGAGGCGATGAAAGCGGTGATCGAGCCCGCGCTTGATACTGTTGAAGGTGACGTTATCCATGTCTGATTGTCTGACCACGCCCAGCGACGCCATGATCATCCAAGAGCCTGCGCCTGCCGAATGGTCGGCGCAACAGGTAGAGGAACATGTCCGAAAGCACGCGCGCTGGAATTTCATCGCGAACGTGATGGACGTGAGCTTTTTCTCGCTGGCGACGAGCTTTATCTTTGGCGCCACGGTCCTCTCGCTGTATGCCAGCTATCTCACCTCGTCCGCCGTGCTCATCGGCCTCATCGCCGCCATCCAGAGCATCGGCTATACGCTGCCCCAATTGCTCACCGCGCGCAAGGCCGAGCAGTTGGACCATAAAAAGTCGTACGTGCAAAAGATCAGCGTGATGGAGCGCATCCCCTACCTCTTTGTCCCGCTGGGCATGCT
>SKLG01000535.1 GCA_007123335.1 Anaerolineae bacterium
CGCTTTTTGGTCGCGTGATGATTTGTGTGCCCCCCGCGAGCGTGTATAATGGGCCGAAGCCTTGCAGAAATGACATGCACAAGGGGGAAACACATCGATGCTCAAAACGCACACCTGTGGTGAACTGCGACCCACCGACGACGGGCGCCAGGTAACTCTGGCCGGCTGGGTTGACCGGCGTCGCGATCACGGCAATCTCATTTTTGTCGATCTTCGCGATCGTTGGGGCATCACCCAGGTCGTGTTCGATCCCTCAGCCTCGCCCGAGGCCCATGAGGCGGCCTCTCAGCTACGCAACGAGTACGTGCTCCAAGTGCGCGGCACCGTGCGCTGTCGTCCTGAGGAGATGGTCAACCCGACTCTGGATACTGGCGGCGTCGAGGTGCTCGCCATCGAGGCGCAGATCCTGAATCCGGCCAAGACGCCGGTGCTCTATATCAACCGCGATGTCGAGGAGGACGAGTCGCTGCGCCTGCGCTACCGCTATCTGGACCTGCGCAAACCCCGGATGCAGCGCAACCTCATTCTGCGCCACGAGGTGGTGCGTTTCATCCGCAACTATCTGCATGACCGCGACTTTATCGAGATCGAGACCCCCATCCTGATCAAGAGCACGCCCGAGGGCGCCCGCGACTATATCGTGCCCAGCCGCGTGCATCCAGGGCGCTTTTACGCTCTGCCCCAGTCGCCGCAGCAGCTCAAGCAGTTGCTTATGGTGTCGGGCCTCGAGCGCTACTTTCAAATCGCCCGCTGCTTCCGCGATGAGGACCAGCGCGCCGACCGCCAGCCCGAGTTCACTCAACTCGACCTAGAGATGTCCTTTGTCGATCGCCAGGACGTCATCCAGCTCACCGAGGGGCTGTTCACCGAGCTGATACAGACGGTGACCCCCGAAAAGCGCCTGTTGCAGACGCCCTTCCCGCGCTTTACCCATGCCGAGGCGATGGCTCTCTATGGCAGCGACAAGCCCGACATCCGCTTTGGCATGCTGCTCACCGATCTCTCGCCGGACCTGACCGATTCCGAGTTCCGCGTCTTTGCCGGCACGCTCTCGTCTGGAGGCCAGGTGAAGGGCATTCGCGTCCCCGGCGGCGGGAGCTGGCCGCGCAGCCAATTCGACGAACTGGTGACAACGGCTCAGGAGCTGGGCGCCAAAGGGCTGATCTGGATGGTGGTGGAGGGAACCAGCCCTATCGCCTTGCGCTCGCCGGTGAACAAGTTCTTGTCCGAGGCCGAACAGCAGGCCATCGTAGAGCGCATGCAGGCCGAGCCTGGCGATCTATTGCTCATCATCGCCGATGCGCCGGCCGTCGTCGCCGAGGTGCTGGGCCAACTGCGGCTGCAGATGGGCCGCCGGCTCAACCTGCTCGACGATGACGTACTGGGCTTTGCCTGGATCGTCGACTTTCCTCTACTCGAATGGGACGAGGAGGAGGGGCGTTATTCGGCGGTGCACCATCCTTTTACCGCAGCCCTTGATGAGGACCTGCCCTATCTGGAGAGTGATCCCGCGCGGGTGCGGGCCAAGGCGTATGATGTGGTGGCCAACGGCTACGAGATCGGCGGCGGCAGCATCCGTATCCATCGGCGCGATGAGCAACAGCGCATGTTCCGAGCCATCGGCCTGACCCCTGAGGAGGCCGAGGCCCAGTTCGGGCACCTGCTGCAGGCATTCGAGTTCGGCGCCCCACCCCATGGCGGCATCGCTCCGGGGATCGACCGCCTGGTCATGTTGCTCGCTAACGAGCCCAACATCCGCGAGGTGATGGCCTTCCCCAAGACACAAAACGCCGTCGATCTGATGACCCAGGCACCATCGCCCGTCTCGGAGAAGCAACTGCGCGAGCTGCATATCAAGTTAGACCTTGAGCCACAGGCGACTCGTTGATCGAGCCGAACGCTGAGAATATGGCGTCGCGTACTATGCAAACATGCCAAGACCAACTATCGACGTTGGAGGCCAAGTTAGGCCTGACCTTCCGCAACAGGGAGCTCTTGCTCCAATCGCTCACCCACAGCTCTTTTGTGAATGAGCATCCTGATCAGGAGCTGATGGACAACCAGCGGCTCGAGTTCCTGGGTGACGCCGCACTTGATCTCTTGGTGGGCGAGTGGCTGTATCGGCGTTATCCCGACGCGCAGGAAGGCGAACTCACCAGCCTCCGAGCGCGCATCGTACGCACCCATGGCCTGGCTGCGTTGGCCAGAGAGTTCGAGCTCGGCGAATGCTTGCGTTTAGGCAAGGGTGAAGCGGCCAGCGGCGGGCATCGTCGGGCAGCCAATATCTGCGCCGCCTTTGAGGCCCTGGTCGGCGCCATCTATCTGGATCAGGGCGTCGAGACTGCCAGAGCCTGGGTGCATAACATTCTCAACCGCCACGCCGAGGCCATCGATGCCCAACGCCGAGCCAAGGACAGCAAGAGCCGTCTGCAAGAGTTCACCCAGGCTCACCTGCGAGTAACGCCATCCTACCGCCTCGTGCGCGCCGTGGGCCCTGATCACGCCAAAGTCTTTACCTCGCAAACCGTCATCGACGATCAGGTATGGGGCGAGGGCAGCGGCCCCAGCAAACAGATCGCCGAGCAGGCTGCTGCCGAGGCCGCCCTGGCCGCTTTGCTGGCCGCTGACACAAACGACCTATCGGACTAGTCCGCAAGCATTGGGCACCTGCGCCAGACCTTTGACTGTGAGGGTCATGCGACTCAAACGCCTCGATCTCTATGGCTACAAGAGCTTTGCCGCTCGGCATTCTGTCGAGTTTGGCGAGGGCATCACCGCCATCGTGGGACCCAACGGCAGCGGTAAGAGCAACATCGCCGACGCCGTGCGGTGGGTCATGGGTGAGCAGCGTTTCCGCCACCTGCGGGCCAAGACCACCGAGGATCTCATCTTTGCCGGCACCCGCCAGCGCGCCCGCATGGGCGTGGCCGAGGTGATCATCACCCTGGACAATGCCACCGGCTGGTTACCCATCGACTATGCCGAGGTCAGCGTTGGCCGTCGCGCCTATCGATCGGGCGAGAACGAATACATCATCAACGGCAACGTGGTGCGCTATCGCGATGTCCTCGATCTCTTGGGCGTGGCCGGGCTCGCCCGCAGCACCTACACCGTCATCGGACAGGGCATGGTCGATGCCGCCCTCTCGCTGCGCCCCGAGGAGCGCCGCGAGCTCTTCGAAGAGGCCGCCGGCATCACGCCCCATCTGCGCAAGCGAGAGCAGGCGCTGCGGCGCATCGACGAGACGCGGCGCAACCTGGAGCGGGTGAGCGACATCCTCAGCGAGATTCAGCCGCGCGCCAATCGCCTGCGCCGCCAATCGGAGCGGGCGGAGGAGCATGGCCTGCTGCGCCAGGATTTGCAGGAGCTGCAACGCATCCTCTACGGCCACCAATGGCAGCGGCTCCAACGCGAGCGGTTCAATGCTGAGGAACAGGTGCGCGCCAGGCAGACCCAGTTTGACGCCCAGCGCGCCTATGCGCGAACCTTTGGCGACAAGCAGGAACAGCTCGCCGAAAAGCTGACCGCCGGGCGACGCGAGATATCCCGCTTGCGCGAGAGCGAGACGGCCAGGCGCGAAACGCTGGAAAGGCTGCGCCGCGAGGCGGCTATCATGGCCGAGCGCCGCGAGATGCTTCAGCGCCAGAGCGAGACGCTAGAGGCGGAGCGCGAGACCCTCGAATCCCGTCGCGAGATCCTCGATTTGGAGGTGGCCTCTGCCCTGCAAGAGCTAGAGCAGCAAGAGCAGGTCTTGCAGGAAAGCACAGCGGCCCTGGCCGAGGCGCGCGCGGCCATGAGCGAGATCGATGCCGTCAGGCGCCAGGTGCAGGAGTGCCACAAACAGACCCGCAGCCAGGCGCAACGTCTGGACACCAGGCACACCCAACTGACCGCTCGTATCGAGCAGCTCGGGGAACGCCGCGCACAACTGGCGCAGGAACGAGAAGGCGGGCAGGAGAAACTCGCTGCCCTTGAGGGGCGCCTGGAGGCCATGGCGCACCAAGAGGATGAGCTGGCGCAACGAGAACAGGCCAGCGCCCAGGAAATAGCCGAGACACAGGCGCGCCAGCACGAGATCGAGGCTGACGCGGCCCGTCTGCGCGACGAGCTGGCCCAGGTGAACCGAGACTTGGCCCGCATCGAGGCCGACCGCGATCGCCTTACGGCCCGACGCGACGCCTTGGAGCGGCTGCGCGAAGAGATGACCGGCTACCACCCCGGCGTGCGCGCCGTCCTGTCAGCATCGCGGC
>SKLG01000566.1 GCA_007123335.1 Anaerolineae bacterium
CCAAGTCAAGGTAGACGTTGGGATCCAAAGGGTGATCGGGAAACTTCTCGCTGCTGCGTAGCGCGCGATAGAGGGCATCGACGAGCCGATGGGCGACACCCACACCGGCCAAAGACGCAAAGGGATAAGCGCTGTCGATCCGCTTGGGATCTACCACGGCGACGGCCTCGGGCAGTTGAGCGGGCACGGTGTGGTGGTCGGTGATGACGAGGTCGAGACCAATCTGGCGACAGTGGACAGCCTCGGCCAAGGAGCGGATGCCGCAGTCCACGGTCACCACCAGGTCGGCGCCGGCTTCCCGAAGCTGGGTCAAAGCGGGGACGTTGAGGCCATAGGCCTCATCAAAGCGATCGGGGATATAGGGCGCCACATCTCCGCCGACAGCCTGTAACGCCGACACCAACAGAACCGTGGCGCTGACGCCATCGGCATCGAAATCGCCATAGACGACAATCCGCTCCCGCTGCTCGAGGGCGCGCTGCAGACGAGCGACGGCAGCGGCCATGTCGGGCAAGTCGAAGGGATCGCCCAGCGGTTGCCCAGTGGCCAAAAAGGCGTCCACCTGCTCCCTGCTCTCCAAGCCGCGGGCGTACAATACCTTGGCCAGCAGGGGATTTACATCCGGCACATGCCCCCAAAACGCCTCTGCAAAACGTCGCTTCAAGAGCCACTGAGCCCGAGTCGCCAAGCGCCTGTCCTTTCTGTCGTGGGTGAGACCATGAGGGCGATGGCAAGGAACACGCCCCTTGCGCACCCACAGTGTACCTAACCAGGCAGCCTCGTCAACCAAGCCAGATGCCCGGGGGCGACGCTGCATGTCGCCCCCGGGCATCCAGGATTGCGGGTGAGGGATGGAGAGCTACAGCCACCCGTTATCGCGCAAGAACTCGGCTAGCCAGGGCACATCCTCCTGGCGTCCACGGAAGGCCAGCCAGCCATAGTAGAGCAGCGCACCAGCCGGCACGAGGAACACCAGCCAGAGCACACACGCGAGGCAGCCAATGGTCGCGCTGCCCAAAAAGTAGACTATGGCAGCCACGATATAATAGAGAATGGCCGCTACCAGGAGCCCCAAGCTCTGTACGGCATGGTACCGCAAGAATGGTTTGTTCCGCGTCTCTTCCAATACCAACAAGATCACCGGCAGTAATGCAGGCACGAAGATCTGACTGACATAGGCCAGTCCAGCCAAGATCCGATCATTCTCGCTAGGAACCTCTGCTCCTGGGGGTGTCTCGTGTAGCCCAAAAGGCTCGTTTGGCCCCTGTCCTCCCGGGCTGGTGCTGTCTGGCTGTCGATTCGTCTGCTCATCCATGATGCCTTTTCCTCCCAAGATGATTACTGCACACAGTACGCCCCAACCCCAAAAAGGTTGCGGTGGATGAAACTCGAGAAAATGACGTATCTTTTATGGTCACTTGGCGTCCTAATATATAGGGGGTAGATGCAAGATCTGACAGGCGCGAGGTGCCTGTTTCGATGGCGAGACCACAAGGAGGGTGTCCATGAAGGGAAAGACCTCGCTCGTTTGCGTGATGCTGCTCTGTCTCATGCTTTTATTCGCGTTGAGCAGTCAGGCTCAGGGACTGGATGTGTCGAGGGCACCCTGGAGGGACGCCGCCGGAGAACAAGGCGAGAACATACTACCCAGGCCCGACACAGCCCTTCATGTGGATCCTTACCCTGGGGTCACCAATACTCCAGTGCACATAGCCACGCCTCCCGGACCGTATCCTCCTCCCGAAACCGCCATCGCCACCAGACGCCTGCTACTACCTTTGATCTACAGATCGACGCCTACCGATCCGGTGACCTGCATCCGCGATCTGGTGATCAATGGTGGATTCGAGACCGATGAAGCGTGGCATATCCCAGAGACCGAGTATCCTGCCGCGTATACCACCGCCGCTGCCTTCAAAGGGCAGCGCTCCATGCGTCTGGGCATTGAGGATATCGCCCACAACCGCCATAGCTACTCCTCTGTGAACCAACAGGTGTCGATTCCCGCCGATGCTACCAGCGCAGAGTTGAGCTTCCACATCTATCCCTGGAGCGGCGAGCCGGGGCCGATCCCAACCCCCTATCCGCGCAGCCAGGTCACACCGCTGGTTGATTCCCTGACCTACGACGTACAGTATCTCCTGCTATTGGATCAGCATGGCAATTGGATCGATACCCTCATGTGGCAGGCCAGCAACGTCCGCAGCGACCAGTTTTGGCAATTTGATCTGTTGCCCTATGCCGGACAGACGATCAAACTGCACTTTGGCGTCCATAATAATGGCATTGGCGGCGTAACCGGGATGTATCTGGACGAGGTGTCATTAATGGTCACCGCTCCTTCGCTGTGCCTGCCGGTGACGCCCGCGCCCACCACCACTCCGTGGAAGACGGCGACGCCGACGCGCACCCACACACCAACACCAACACATACGCCTCCCCCCGTTTGTTCACCGGTGCCGGACATTATCTGGAATGGCAGCTTTGAAACCTGGGGCGGTTGGTACATTCCCATCACCGCCTATTCAGCGGGCTATAGCACCGCCCAGGCGCGCACTGGGGCCTGGTCTATGCGGCTGGGCATTCCACCGGGGGGCACCAATGTCGCGAGCTACTCTGATACCAACCAGACCGTCTATATCCCTGCGGATACGCGCAGCGCCAAGCTTGTCTACTGGGCCTATCGCCTCAGCGGCAATCCGGGGCCGGTGCCCACACCTGCGCCACGTCTCCTGGGCGAGGAGCTATCGGCGGCCACAGTGGGCTATGATGTGCAATACCTGCTCATCTTGAATGCCAATGACAAGTGGATCGATTCCCTCATGTGGGAGGCCAGCGATCACCCCTTCTGGACACGCTATGAGTATGATCTGACAAGCTATGCCGGGCGTACGATCAAGCTGCACTTTGGGGTGTACAACACGGGCACGGGGGGGCGTACCTCGATGTATATCGATGACGTTCAGCTCTTTGTGGACGCACCATCGCTCTGCCCATAGCCGAACACACGCCTCGCTGAACGGGCCTGAGCACGCGATAACGTGCTCAGGCCCGTTCCCTTTGCCTGGTATTCACGCCAGAACGGCGCGTTGACGCCGCCCTCACTTGCGCCTAGACTATGCTTGTAGCTACTCAACGCAACAGATGGAGGCTGTACGATGAAAAAGGTCATGGTCGTGTATCACTCGCAGGAGTTTGGCAATACGGAAAAGGTCGCCGAACTGGTGGCCCAAGGGGTGCGCCAGGCGGGGGATATTCAGGTTGAGATGATCAACACCAACGAGGTCCAGCGCGTGGACATTAAAGCGCTGGCCGAGGCCGATGGCGTGGCGCTCGGCAGCCCCGACTATGGCAGCTATGTCGCCGGCACCATCAAGCAGGTGTTTGACGACATCTATATGGCCAACAAGGTCGGCATCTCGGTGCAGGGCAAGCCGTGCGTGCTGTTCATGACCCACGGCGGAGGCGGGCACGCCATCGAGCCCTTCCGGCGGATGGCCCGCAACCTCAAGCTGGTGGCCGAGCCCTTTGTCTGTCAGCGCGAGCCGGAGGAGGGGTGCCCGGAGGCGGTGGCATTGGGCGAGGCGTTGGGGAAAGCGGTATTGGGCTGAGCGCATTCGCCGAGAACGCCTCCGATATGGCCTGGGACGGTTTTGTATTGGATGATAAATGCCAGTGACCAAAATGGCGAACCAACACATGCCCGATCCAGAGATGTCTGTTGATGAAACCATCCAGCAAATCAGCGATGCTCTGCGACGCATTGGCGTGCGTCGCGGAGGCATCCTGCTGGTGCATTCCTCCCTCTCGGCGCTGGGATACGTCCCCGGCGGGCCGGAGACGGTCATCCTGGGCCTGCTCGACGCGCTGGGAGTGGGCGATGGGGCCAATGCGGGGACGCTGCTCCTTCCGGCCCTCAGCTACCAGTACACGCGCTGGTCGGGCGATCCGGTGCCCCTCTTTGACGTGCGCCAGACGCCCTCCAACGTGGGCGCCATCCCGGAGTATTTTCGGACGCGCCCCGGCACCCTGCGCAGCATACACCCGACCCATTCGGTGTGTGGGGTGGGGCCGCGGGCCAACGAGATCTTGGGTGAACACCACCTCGACGACACGCCCTGCGGCCCACACTCGCCCTTTCGCAAGCTGCGGGCGACGGGCCCGTCGCCCCTCGGCGGCCAGATCCTGATGCTGGGCTGTGGTCTGCGCCCCAACACCTCGATGCATGGCGTCGAAGAGGTGGCTGAAGC
>SKLG01000200.1 GCA_007123335.1 Anaerolineae bacterium
CAGCCGCCGATGATCCACTCGCCCCGCGCGTTGAGACAGCCGTCGATGGGCAGGCCGCTGACCAGGTCGCCCCCAAGAAAGGGCGCCACATCGATGAGGATCGTCCTGGCCCCGTTCTTGCTCGCCGCCATGGCGGCCGCGACCCCTGCCGCCCCCGCGCCGGCGACGACCACATCATAGTGTTGTGCTTCCATGCGTATCGACACCCGATCTGCCTCCTTGTCTATGACGCCTCTCAGACGCCACGATAGAGCCGGATATACTCGCGGGCCACGCGCAGGTCCTCGAGGGCCTCCTCCGCCTGGCAGGGCGGCGCGGCCTCGCCGCGAATCGCCGCGCAGAAATTGATGGCCTGCTGGCGCATGGCGTGGACCCAGGGCAACTGGGGGACGATGGTCTGGGGCTCGGCGCCCTGTCCGGGATCGGCCATGATCTCCACCCGGCCGGGGCGGTAGCTGGCCAGCGGGGCGGGCAGGTCCAGCCGCACCGTGCCCCGCTCAAAGGCCACCAGCGCCGATTCCTGCCAATCCACCGTCGTGTGGTAGGGCGACATCTCTAGCGTGGCCGGTATGCCGCTGTCGCTCTCGGCGACGAACAGCACCCCCGAGGGGTCGGCGTAGGTCACCCGGTAGGGCTCGCCCAGCAGGTGGCGCAGCAGATTCACCTGATGGATGTAATAGTTCACAAAGCTCAGGTACTGGCGATAGGTCTCGGCGTCCATGTCCGAGGGAGGCGGGTCCGTCGCCACCTGGGGCGGAGGCTCGTCGGTGCGGATCAGGTCGCAAAAGCCGCCGGCGACCCAATCCCCGGCGGGCATGAGGATGCGCACATAGCGCAACGCCCCCAGCTCGCCGCTCTCCTTCAGGCGCTCGATCTCGGCCTTGGCGCGCATGGTCGCCGGATCGCTGCGCTTGTGGTAGCCGACCATGTGCCAGGCGCCACTCCAGGCGAGGGCGCGGACGATCTGCTCGCCCATCTCCACCGAGCCGGCCAGCGGCTTTTCGGTAAAGATGGGCACTCGAGTCTCCACCAGCTCGGGCACGAGGGTGCCGTGGCGGGTAAAGGGCTGCGAGGCCACGATCCCATCCAGGTCCTCGCAGCCCAGCATCTCGCGATGATCGGGGTAGGTGCTCGGCACCCCATAGCGGGCCGCCACCGCCTCGCGCAACTGCGGCCTAAGTTCGGCCAACGCCACCACCTGGCAGCCCTCCAGGGTGGCATAGTTCTTGAGATGGGCGCACTGGCCCATGCTGCCCACACCGACGAACCCGATGCGCACGACGTCCATTCCATCTCCTCCTTGAGAGCCTTGGCCAAATCACCAATCGCTCGTATACGTTTATCTCGCAGATAGGTCCAATGTGCCCCTTTTTCCCTCCGTCTACAACAAATAACCGCAGATCGAGGCGGTTTGTGGTATAGACAGGGCACCAATTTATGAGCCTCGCAGTGTGACAGGTATATTGACACGATGCGGCCTGAATGCCCGATAGCGAACCACGCGCTGACCAGCAATCTCTTGTCTATACGTAAAGGTGAGCGTTTGCGCTGTGACTGTGACCGGCACGCTATCGATAAGACAACCGTTTGCCGCATATGCCCAGACCTGAATGGGATCGCCTTGCGCCCAACCTGGCAGCAAGGATAGGGTCAAGGAGGTATCCGCGCCTAGCGGCTGAGAAATGAGGATAGCATCTGATTCTCGTTCTTCGATCAAATAGTGATCGCCGGCACTCAGGGGAACGTTGTTGTAGCGATCGAATACACCCGCCACTAGCGAGCCATCAACGTTGGTGACCAGTACACCCTGAGGTGACAAGGTATATGGCCCGATATCGTAGCGGCTTGCTTCGTTCCAGTTGGCAATAACGGTAAAGGTCTCAAATGTGGTCAACGTTGCCTTGGCCTCCAGATCATGAAATCCAGTCATGGGTTCACTGGCATAGCGAGCGAGAACGCGCTTCTGGAAGG
The DNA here is from genome assembly GCA_007123335.1 of Anaerolineae bacterium. GTDB lineage: Bacteria > Chloroflexota > Anaerolineae > UBA1429 > UBA1429 > SKLG01. Next base: position 1,972 of record SKLG01000200.1, read on the forward strand.
CGCTCACCAGATCGAGCCAGGGATTTCCCAAGCCACCACCATAGCCAAGGTCGTAACTGAGCATATAGCCAAAAGCCAGATTCCAGGTGAGAGTCGCCTTATCGGCTGTCATGGTCTCCGGTGCTAGGTCGTGCTGGTAGAAAAGCACCTTGTCACGAGCCAGTAGCGGAGCGAGAGGATATGGGCGCCAGTTGCCATCGCCCCACCAATTCGAGGTATAGCCGAACTTCTCCGGCAGTAGTACGCTACCGTGAAAGCCCACCTCATACTCCACTAGCCTGTCAAATCCTAATTCAGTCATCAGAAGGATATCATCATTGAAGGTCCGGGTATGCTCGATCCAGCCTTCAATGTAGGCGTCTACAGAAGGTGAGACATGGCCATAGTCAAAGAGCCACGGGCGGGCACCGACTTGGTCCTCGAAGAGCAGATCACTGGGCAAGTCAATCGTCATCTCTCTTACAAGCTGCGCCAAGCGCTGCTGGACAAAGGGGGCGTGAGGCGATACCACATATCCACCACGAGAGTCGTAATATTCGTACACCGGTTGGCCATCTCTGTCCAAGACGGCTATATCAGAGATCGTCAAGGGTTCTGGCATAGCGCGTAACGTGGGCGACCCGTCGTCCCACCAGGTAGGGTTGGTATAGGGCATCACTAGAAAGCCCAACCCCTGCGCTTGTCGGAGCATGGCAGCGAATTGGGCTGTAGTTCCCCAGGAAGGATCTGGGGGCAAAAAGTCGGGATAGTGCTTATCATGGCCGCCTAGCTGAAAGGCTACAGGATGTAGGATGCCAGGCGAGGGCACCTCAATGAGGCGACCAAGATACTCAGTAAAAGGAATATTCCACTGAACTGCATCAATTTTAAGTAGAGGTGACTGAACAATCTGATCATAATATACTCCCGCCTTATGGGTTAGTGACTGGAAACGATCTAAACCGTTATCAAACCGAAAGGCAGCGATGGTATCTGAGGCTGGTTGGGAGATGCGGATGCGGACCCGAGGTGATTCCCATGAGTTACCATTACTCACGCCTGCCCCAAACGTATGGTAGTAGAATGTGGTATCCGCGATATACTCATTGTCGTTGATAAAGCCAATAACGACAGGACGAAGAGGCTCCGATCCATATAGTGAATAGATCGCCATGTGTCCTGCCGTAGAGCTTAACGAGACATAGTCAGCAAACAGACCGGGGTAGCCTGGATATTTGGCGGTATACGTGCGATTCTGCTGGAAGAAGGAAGGTTTCAGCACAATACCTGGTAGTACGGGCAAGATCACTTCCTTGATGTCGGCTTTGGTGATTACAAGGTCAGAGGGAAAGAGCACGTAATCGAGCCTATATCCCCAGTGATTCTGTAGATGCAGGTGCATATCGAACCACGGGAGTTCAGAGGCGGTTATTGTTACTTTGGCTGTGACATATTGTGACGATGCCTTGTTAGGCGTGTAATCTAGAATCAATGTCTTGGAAGAGTTTGACCATGTATAGCCAAAGTGATTAGCAGAGGTACTATCATATAGACCACCACCTACATAATCAGGTGTCCCCTCTTCAAAGACTGCACCCCATAAGCTCTCATAACGGGAGCCTAGAGTAACGTTCTTTCCAGTGGATTTGTCCCTTATGTAAGAAATAGAACCGTTAGACTTCCTAAAACCAATTTCATAGTATTCTTGATTTCCAAGAACCATAACTAGAGGATCTGAATCGTCGAAATATGGATTAGGCCGGATTAATCCTGATTGAGACATAGGGAAGGAGTAGCACGTCAAAACTACACTCAGAGTGAGAAAGTATCTTGTACACTTTTTTGAGATCAGGTTTCGTAGTGACATAGACTACTCACTTCCGTGTAGGTGTTGCCAAGACTGTTCGTTTGACACTCACGCAGAGACGCATAGATACAGAGAAAAGCCTTCACCTTTGCGGCTTTGCCTCTGCGTGAGTATCCCCTTCCTCTCCGTACCTACTTTTCCCCGTACACGGCCTCGCGCAGGCCCTTGACATAGCCGATGGCGAACAGCCGCCCGATGGACGAGTAGCCGGGCCGATCGTTCATGTCGCCCTCCATCGTCGGCACGTGATCGGGGCGCAGCACGCCCTCAAAGCCGATGTCGCGATAGGCGCGCATGCATTCCAGCATGTCGGTCTTGCCCTCGTCGTGGAAGGTCTCGACAAACTTTTCGGCGGTGCCGCGCACATCGCGGAAATGGACAAAGAACACCTTTTCCTGCTGGCCAAAGTGGCGGATGACGCCGGGCAG
>SKLG01000066.1 GCA_007123335.1 Anaerolineae bacterium
ACGTCGTTGCTGGTGAGCCTCAATGGACTGCGCATGCTGCGCTTCCCTGAGGAGAGGGATGGGCCGGCGGCGACTCGCGAGTAGACAGCGCGTGACAAGCCAGAGCGCGCCCGGCTGCTGGGGCGGTTTTGCATCCGGGATGGATTGGATGATGGCATGAAAGTCGAGCGGCGTTGGGCACGATGCCGCTCGGCTTTCGTTATGGCTGCCGGGCTGGGTTTGGGCGCTCTCTGCCCCGACTCAGTTTATATGGGTGTCGTTTGTCTCGGATTCGGCGCCACCACCGCGAGTGTCCGTTTCCGACGTGGAGGCGGATGGGCGTTGTACGCAACGCTCGTCGGGCGGACGTTCGGTCAAATGCTCCACTTCGCGTTGAAAGGCATCCAGGTCGGCAAAGGAGCGATAAACCGACGCAAAGCGAACATAGGCCACATCGTCCAACTGACGCAGACGATCCATGACCATCTCACCCAAGACGCGGCTCGGCACCTCTGATTTGCTCAGGGTATAGAGCTCGGACTCGATGCTGGTGACCATGCTCTCGATCTGTTGGCTGCTTATGGGCCGCTTGGCGCAGGCTTTCCAGATGCCCTCAAACAGCTTTTGGCGATCAAAGGGCTCACGGCGACCATCGCGCTTGACGATGAGCAACGTGACCTTGGCCACCTGTTCATACGTCGTATAACGCTGTTCGCAGTCCTGGCATTCTCGACGTCGACGGATCGCGTCACCGACCTCGCGCGTGTCGACAACGCGCGAATCGGATGATGCGCAAAAAGGACACTTCATAGGCTGTTCTCGTCTATTCTGTAGACTCTCTAGGCGCCAAACATATCGATATGAGATCTATCCTCAGGATGATCCACGACGCAAAAAGGCCGGAATATCCAGATCCTCATTGTTGTTACGCGCCGGAATATTGACCGGGCGGCTCGTTCGCGGTGTGGAGCCTGAGGACCGTTCGGTGTTGTATCCAACGTCCGTCGGACCCGACGCCGCGCTCGGCAGGGATTGGTTATCCGAGTCAAAGCCGGTGGCAATGACGGTGATCTGGATCCCATCCTCCAACGTGTCGTCGATGGCCGCGCCAAAGATGATATTCGCCTCAGGATCGACCATCTGTCGAATAATCTCGGCGGCGTCATAGACCTCAAAGAGGGTCATCCCCTCGCTGCCCTTGATGTTGAACAACGCGCCCTTGGCGCCGTCGATGCTCACATCGAGGAGCTTGCTATTGACGGCCATGGTGGCAGCGTCGACGGCGCGACGCTCCCCCTCGCCGATGCCGATGGCCATGAGCGCCGAGCCGCCGTTGCCCATGATCGAGCGAACGTCGTTAAAGTCGACATTGACCAGCCCCGTCCCGGTGATCAGGTCCGAGATACCCTGAATACCCTGCCGCAAGAGATCGTCAGCGGCCAGGAACGCCTCGCGCATCGAGGCCTTGGGATCCACGATCTGGAGCAGGCGATCGTTGGGGATGACGATCAGGGTGTCGACCTGCTGACGCAATATCTCGATTCCCTCCATGGCCAGGCGCATGCGCCGGCTCCCCTCAAAGGTAAAGGGCTTGGTCACCACGCCGACGGTCAAGGCGCCCAGATCGCGGGCTGCCTTGGCCACCACAGGCGCGCCACCGGTGCCGGTGCCGCCGCCCATGCCGGCGGTGACAAAGACCATGTCGGCGCCGCGCAACACTTCCGCGACCTCCTCCACCGATTCCTGCGCCGCCTTTTGTCCGCGGCTTGGATCGCCTCCCGCCCCCAGCCCACGGGTGATCTTGTCTCCGATACGCAGACGCACCGGAGCGGTCGAGTGACCCAGAGCCTGGGCGTCGGTGTTGAGGGACACAAACTCGACCCCATCCACGCCCGCCTGGATCATGCGGTCGACGGCATTAGAGCCGCCTCCGCCAATGCCCACAACCTTGATCTGCGCACAATTGGCCAAGCCTAGTCCATCATCCATCTCGTCGCCTCCTGTGTTGTACTCAACGCCACTCATTCGCCCGGCAGCAGATTCTTTAGCCACGATAATATCCTCTCAACACCTGTTTCGTTCGTGCCCATTCCGATATCGCTTCCCGCGTGCTCTTGTTGCATGCCCCACAGAAGCAGGCCAACACCCGTCGCATAGACCGGGCTGTTGATGGCCTCCACAAGCCCATAGAGCTTGCGCGGCATGCCGATGCGCACCGGCAATTCAAGCTGCTGTTCGGCCAGATCGCGCAGGCCGCGCAGGTTCGCCGTGCCTCCGGTGATGACCACGCCCGCCGGGAGCAATCCGTCAAAGCCAGAGCGACGGATCTCCTGGGCGATCATCTCGATCATCTCTTCGGTGCGCATGGCGATAATGTCGCACATCTCTCGCCGCGAAATCGTGCTCGTACTGTGGTCGCCAAACCCCGTGATCTCAATGATCTCGCTCTCGCTGACCAGCGACGGGATGGCGTGACCATAGCGGATCTTGCAGTCCTCGGCGGTGTTAAAGGGGGTGCGCAATCCCTTGGCAATGTCGTTGGTGATATGGTTTCCGCCGATAGGGCGCACCAGGGTCTCCCACACGCTGGACTCGATATGGACAGCCATGTCAATCGTGCCGCCGCCCACATCCACCAAGGCCACCCCCATGGTGCGCTCCTCCTCACTGAGCACCGCCTCCGATGAGGCCAGGGGTTGCACCACCAGCTCGATAACGCTAATCTGGTTGTTCTCTACACAGTGCACCAGATTTTGGATGGCGTTCATCGCGCCGGTGATCATATGCACCTCGACCTCGAGGCGGTAGCCCATGAGCCCCAGAGGATTCTTGATGCCGCTCTGCCCATCGAGCACGTACTCTCTCGGCAGAGCGTGGACCACGCGCCGATTGTGAGGTAGCGCCACGGCCTGGGCATTCTCCATGGTGCGCTCCACGTCGTCGCGATCCACGGGACGATCACCCCGGCCAATGGCGGCGACGCCACGGCTGTTCTGCGACGCAATATGGCTGCCGCCCAACCCGACATAGGCCTCGGTGATGGTATACCCCGAGACCTGCTCCGCCTTTTGGACCGATTGGCCGATGGCGCGCGTCGCCGCGTCGAGATCGACGATGCCCCCCTTGTAAAACCCTCGGGAGGGGACAACGCCCACGCCAATCACCCTCAAGACGCCCTGATTGTCGACCTGCCCCACAAGGGTGCAGATCTTGGACGTGCCCACATCGATGCCGACCAGAGTCCGCTCCACGGTTCATCCTTCCATTCAACAAAAGACGTTGCGTTCCCCGGCGCTTAGAAGCGCCCGCTTCCCAGCGCCCGCTTCCCAGCGCCCGCTTCCCAGCGCCACTCACGTCTTCTAGTGCAATATATCATCAGAGCGCGACGATGAGTCTATATGATCGTCTTGACCAAAATCCCCTCAACGTGGTTTGATCGTCGGCGCCTTTTCGTCGCGCAGGTCTATGTGCTCGACGGCGACCCCCTCTTGATTCAGACGGGCTACGAGAGATTCCAGGATGGCGATCTTGGTCGCTGCCACGCCCTCGTGCCCCAGGTAGACCGGCCATAGCTCCTCGGTGACATACAGAACGAGCCCGGTCTCGCGGGTATAGTCAAAACGCGTGATGGCCGGTAGCACTTGACGTAATTCCAGCGCCAGCCGCCACGGAACCTCGACCAGCAGTTCCTGGGGTTGAGGCGCAATGCCGGCGACGTCGCGCACCACCAGCAAATCTGCCGTCTGCGGATCGTGCGACCCCGGCGACGAGCCCGTCGCCCGCGCCTTGCCCAATACGATGCCATCCGCGTCGATCCACCAGGCCTGTCCGCCGCTCTCCCAGGCCACTACCGCCTGTTCCTCGCGGATGGTGATGGTAACCTGATTGGGCAGTTGGCAGGACGCCGACACGCGAGCCAGCCCGGTAAAGTGCTGCTCCAACAACTCTGCCAGTTCGTCGGTGCGTACGGCAAAGATGCTCGCCCCCTTGATGTCTATGACACCCTCAACCTCGGCCTTGTCCAATAGACGCGTGCCATGAATGTGCACATGATGCACCTGAAAACGCGACGAGCCCAGAAACAGATATAGAATGTATATCGTGCCAAACAAGAGCAGCGCCGAAAAGATCTTGGATACATCGAATCGCGATGTCCTCTGTGCGGGCACGACGAGGGCGTCCAGATCCATGGCCGTGGCTTCACTGCCCAATCTGGATTGGGACCGTTTGCCTCGTGAGCGCGCTCTTGGCGCCCGCTTCTGAGCG
>SKLG01000492.1 GCA_007123335.1 Anaerolineae bacterium
CAGGCCATCCTCGGTGCCGCAGGAGCAGCGGATGGCCAACGATGGGCCGCCCTGGGCGTGGCGCTCGGCCAGGCGCCAAAGATCGTACTCCTCGGGCGCCATAGCTTCCGAGAGCCAGCGGATATTGTCGTCGCGATGCACGGTATCGTGGGCAAGGAGCAACGACCCGGAGATGTTGGCCGTCGCCGAGAAGAGATCGGGATGGCGCAACGCCAGCATCAGCGCGCCATAGCCGCCCATGCTGATGCCCGCGACGGCGCGGCCACGACGGTCGCGGATGGTGGGGAAGACGCGATCGACAAAGCCGAGGACATCCTGGATGATATGATCCTCGTAGGCGAATCCGCCGGGGCGGGGGTCGTTCACGTAGCAGCAGCGATGGGTGTCGGGCATGACCACCATCAGGCCGCGATCGGCGACCAGTCGCTCCACGGCCAGAAAGCGGCTCCACCAGGCATAGTCGCCGGTCAGGCCGTGGAGGAGATAGAGCACGGGAAAGGGCCCTGGTCCATCAGGCACGATGACCTGCATGGTGTCGTCTTTCTGGATAGCCTCACTGCGAAAATGGATCGTGCATAACGCCATGGATGTTGTCCTTTCGCGTGATGTGTGGATGCTCAGAGATCAAGATCAGGCTGTGGATCGACGATCTCCCCGATCAGCCCGTCCTCATCGGCCTGGATGGCGCGCACGGTCATGAGCCGGTTGTGTAGATTCTCTGGGCTCTCGGCCCACACGCGCACATAATGGTCCGTCAGGCCGCTCCAGCGCTTCGATACGCGCCCAGCCTCGCCGGATTCGAACAATACCTGCACTCGACGCCCCACAAACCGCTCGTGAAAGCGCCGGCTGTGCTCTCGTCCTATGGCGATGAGCCGTTCACTGCGCTGCCGCGAGACCTCGGGCGACACCTGGTCGGGCATGGTGGCCGCCAGCGTGTCGGGGCGCGACGAGTAGCGAAAGACGTGCAGCCGGCTAAAGCCGATCTCCTCGATGAACCTCAGGCTGCACTCGAATTCCTCATCCATCTCCCCCGGAAAGCCGACCATGACGTCGGTGGTCACGGCCACATCGGGGTCGATGGCCCGAGCGGCATCCACCAGCGCCGCAAACCTCGCCGTGGTATAGTTTCGGCCCATACGCCGCAAGGTGGCATCACAGCCGCTCTGCAGCGGCAGATGCAGATGGCGACAGACTCGTTCTTCAGCCAGAAGTTCGAGCAGTTCGACGGAGAGATCCCAGGGCTCGATGGAGGACAGCCGCAGTCGCGGGGCCGATGTATGCACCAGCAGGGCACGCAGCAAGGCGGCCAACGAAGAGGCGGGCGACAGATCCGCCCCATAGGCGCCAATGTGCACGCCGGTGAGCACCAGCTCCTGATAGCCTTCCTCGACCCTCGCCTGGGCCTCGGTCAGCACCTCGTGCAGCGGACGACTGCGCGAGGGGCCGCGGGCGATGGTCACCAGGCAGTAGGTGCAGCGGTTGTCGCAGCCGTCCTGCACCGGCAGCAACGCCCTGGTGCGGCCGGAAGCCGGCATGGCGATAGGATCCGCGTAGACCATGGGCGACGCGCTGGCGGCACCGCCTTCCAGGGCCAGGATGCGGTCGATCACTTGATCCTTGTCCCCCGTGCCGAGAACCAGAGCCACGCCTTCCAGCTCGCGGACTGCGGCGCCAGACATCTCGGCATAGCAGCCCACCACAGCCACCTGCAAGCGAGGATTCTGTCGTCGCAGACGACGCACCAACTGCCGCGACTTGCGCGCCGCCACATGGGTGACGGTGCAAGTATTTACCACGGCCCAATCGGCATCAGCCGGATCGGAAAGCACCTGGTGCCCCTGGCCCAATGCGGCGCGCTCAAGGGCCTCGATCTCGGCTTGATTTAGCTTACAGCCCAAGGAGGTGAAAAAGAATCTCATAACATCATGATACCACAAAGATCGCGCTACAAGGAAAATGCACAAGGCCGATTCCTGCCTTTTTACAATACGACCCTTCCGATGGTACACTAGGCGCCATGAAAGATACCGGGGCCTTGAGGTCAACCCTGTGCACGGCGGATGTAACGCCGCGTAGATATAGCCCTGCGTCGCGCGGGTTGCTTCCTCTCATCGCGCTGGCGATAGCCGTCTCGATCCTCTGGCCGACAGGGCTGGTGGCACAAACGGTCCACTTTTCCCTGTCTCCGGACATGGTCCAGGTCGAGTCTGGCGATGAGTTTGAGGTGGCGGTGATCATCAGCGACGCAGTCGACCTCTATGGCATCCAGTTTGATCTGTTCTTTGATCCTGTCGTCCTGCAGGTGCTGGACATCGACCCAGACAGCAGTGGCATCCAGATGATGCTGGGCGATTTCCCCTTTCCCGATTTTGTGGCGTTGCAGGAGGTGGACAACCTCGAGGGTCGGATCTCTTATGCCTGCACCCAGATGCGCCCACGAGAGCCGGTGAGCGGCTCGGGGACTGCGCTGATCGTCCGCTTCCAGGCTACAGAGGCCGGTGAGACGGAGCTCTCGCTGCAAGGCGCCCTCGCCGCCACCGAGGACTATGATCTGGATACCGAGACTACCTCGGGCCAGGTCATCGTCGCCCAACGAGCACCGACGGCGACGACCACCGCTGATACGGCGGATACCAGCACGGGTCAGGTGCCGACGCGTACCCCCTTGCCCACCCATACCAGCGCGGCAAGCCTGGCAACAGCCACAAGTGCTGTGGCCTATCCTGAGGCGCCAGGGCAACCGACCGCAACGCCCAGCCCTCCCGTTGTGCCAGAGGATGAGGCGCCCTCAACCGCAACGGCGATGCCGACGGCAACCCCGGAGGCAGAGGCTCAACCCAGCCCCACGTGGACGCTGACCACGGATGAGGCGCCAGCCGGCGAGACAGAGCCCCCGGAGGAGGACATTCTCACACCAGCACCCATCGAGGCGATCGCCGAAGGCGCGATACCAGACGCCTCACGTGAGACCATAGTCGCGACCGGCGTAGAGGAGCCATCACCTACCGAGGACGCCGTGGCCGCACTGGTCGCGCCGCGCGCTCCTGACGCGAGCGCCTCATCGCCAGAACGCAGCGAACGCCCGCTGGTCTCGACAGAGGTCTTTGTCTGTCTGTCCTCGGGCTTGGTCCTGTTCACCGCCTTGTTGATTCTCTATGTCGCCCAGCGCAAGAGAGAACCTTCCCGCTCCTCTTGGCGTTGACCTCCCTCACCTCGTAACCGATACTACGCTCAAGCGTCTTGTAGGATGAGTAGCCGTCTCGTCAGCGCACGTAAGGAGATGCCTCGTGCCACAATACCCATCGCTGCGGCGTCAGCGTCTGGCCACCGTTCTGCTTCTGGTTACCCTCGTCTTCGCCCAAGGATTGATGCCCGGCGGTTGGATGCAGCGGCTGGGCATGGTCTCGTGGGCGCAAACCAGCCTGACCTTTGTGCCCTCTTCCGAAGTGCTAGGCATCGGTGAGGAGCTCCTGGTCACGATTCAGGTTAACAACGTGGCTGATCTGTACGGCGCGGACCTGCGTATTGCCTTTAATCCAGCGGTGATCCAGGTCATCGAGTACTCCCCCGGCGTCGCCTTTCAACCCGGCGCCATGCCCAAACCCGAGTTCGTGCTCAAGAACGAGATGAACAATGGCTCTGGGCTCGCTCAGTATATCGTCACCCAGCTTTCCACCGCGCCCCAGACGGGGAGCGGCACCGTGGCACGTCTGCGCGTCGTCGGAGTGGGTACGGGCAACACGACGTTGCAGTTCGTCAATCACCAGTTGGCCAACGCGGAAGGGGTAGCCATCCCCAACACGGCGGGCACGGCGTTCTTGCAGGTAGGCGATGCTGCACTTACGGACACGCCGATACCCACACAGACCGACGGGCCACCGGCGACGGCTACGGCTACGGCTACGGCGACCGAGACGGCCATGCCCTCGGCCACGCCATCGCTCACCGCGACGGCAACCCATACGGCTACGCCGGGGCCTTCTCCTACGCCAAGCATCACACCCACCGCCACCGAGACGCCAACGCCGTCCCTGACGCCCACACCCTCCAACACGCCCACCGCCACAGCCACGCCCTCTATAACGCCCACGCCGGCTTTGCGCATCTTTCAGGGGCATGTCTATCAGGGCGGAATCGGCGATACCTCCAAGCCATTGGCAGAGGTCACCGTACAGTTGTATGGATCGTTTACCGTGGGGCATCCCGGCATCTTTTTGCTTCAGACTGTCACCAATGCCAA
>SKLG01000454.1 GCA_007123335.1 Anaerolineae bacterium
GCTATCTGGCGCGCATCAGCGCCCTGGTGTACACGCCGCCCTGCTTTACCGCGTTCTATGACGGGCGGCCCAACTCGGGCGCCAATTATAGCGACAACCCGGGTATGGCCATCACGTATGACATGCGCACCTTTTACAAGGTGGATGTGGGCAGGCCGCTGATGCGCTCGCCTTATGGGCGCGGTTCGCTGCGCTATGTCGAGGCCGTGCGCGTGGCCGATCGCTTGCACTATTTTTACGAGATGGAGCGTGAGGACCATGCCCACGATCTGCGCACTGCTGTGGTGTTCTTGTAAGCCAAGAGCGGGTCGGAGACCCGCGCCCCAGGATCGAGCGCGAGGGAGTGAGGGGGCGCGGGTGTCCACACCCGCAGAGTGGGAAAGAGCGGGTCAGAGACCCGCGCCCCAGGATGGAGAGAGAGGGAGTGAGGGGGGTGCGGGTGTCTCACCCGCTGTATGTGCAACCATTCGCGCCCCAAGAGATGGATGGTGATGGCACAGGGGCGCGGGTCTCTGACCCGCGTTCTTGGCTTAGCATGTTGAGGTGATGCTATGGATGCGATTTTGTTGGATCTCTTTGGCACGGTCGTGGCCTATGGCGACGTGGTGCAGGGCACCCGCGTGGCCTGGGAGGGGATCCATACGGTGCTCCAAGAGCTGGGCAGCGAGCTTGCCTACGACGCCTTTGTGCCGCTGTGGGAGGAGGCGTTCAACACCCCCCTGGCGCCAGCGGACGACCGCCACGGAACCGTCTTTATGGGCAAGATGGCCCGCTTTATGCGCGATTGTGGCCTGCCCATCGAGCCGGACGCCACCCAGCAAGCGGTGGACAACTGCCTCGCCGGGTGGGACGCCTTTTTGGATCTGCCCGTCGACGTGATCCCCACCCTATGCGCGCTGCGTCGCGAACACCGCCTGGCCCTGGTCTCCAACTTTGACCACCCGCCCTACGCCCGCGAGCTGCTGGATCGCCTGGGCCTGACCCCATGCCTCGACGCCATCGTCATCTCGGGGGAGCTGCGCATCGACAAGCCCGATCCGCGCATCGTCCAGCACGCCCTGACCGCTGTCGAGTGCTCGGCGGAGCGGGCCGTGTTCGTCGGCGACTCGTTGGATGCCGACATTGGCGGGGCACTGGCCGCCGGCTGCCTGCCGGTGCTCATCGACCGGCGGGGGCGCCATCCCGACTACACAGGGCACCGCATCGAGCACATGGGCCAGCTTCCGGCGCTGCTGGCCCAGTTGGCGGATGAGGATCGCCCTTAGGCCCACTTCCCGAAGGAAGGTCTACGAGCATCTGCTGATGCATGCAGAAGAGGCGCTGTCTTTGAGCCCTCCTTCGGGAAGTGACGGGAATTGGGCGCTAGAGCGGCAGACTGATCCAGGAATGGGCCAACGTCGCCCGCCGGGTGGCCTCCAACACCTCCTGCACCGCCAACCCCTCGCGAAAACCGGGCGAGAAGGTAAAGGGCTCGCCGGTGTCGTCGGCGCGCAGATAGGCATCGATAAAGTCCATCAACACCGTGCGCCGCGCCCCTGGATCACCGGGGATGAGGCCCAAGTGCCGCTCGGGAACCAAAATGCGGGTATAAGGCGTGTCGCGGGCGCCGCCCTCGCGCAGGACGTGATACCGCTGTAGGTGCTCCTTGGGCAGGTAGACGGACAGCTCATAGGGGCGTTGCTGATCGTACATCAGGCCGCCATCGCGGCCATAGATCTCGGCGCGCTGATCATAGCCGCGACCGGTGAACACATAGCCGCCGTACAAGACGCCCATGATGGCGTTGCCATAGCGTAGCAGAAGCGTGCCCTGGTCCTCGGTGGTCACCTGCATTGTTTCGCCGCTGTCGCCATCGATGCGCCGGGGGACGATGGTGCCCAGCTCGGCGGCCACGGCCTCGACGCCACAATCCAGCCACCACATCATCATGTCCAACACATGAGAGCCCATGTCACCCAGGCCGCCGAACCCGGCCTTTTCGCGCACGTTGCGCCAGGTGCCCGGCCGCTGCCCATAGGCGATGCCGCCGGCGGCATAGATCGCCGAGGCATAGTGGATGGCGCCCAGCGCCCCCGAGGCAATGATCTCTTGCGCCAGCCGCGACGCCGGCGTCCGCCGGTGCGAAAAGTTGACCCCGGTGCGGATGCCCGCCGCCTCGGCGGCCTCGGTCATCTCTTGCGCCTCGGCGTGGGTCAGCGCCAGGGGCTTTTCGCAATAGATGTGCAGGCCGCGCTCGATGGCCGCCATCACCACCGGATGGTGCATATCGTTGCTGGTGCAGACGCTGATCAGGTCCAGCTCCTCCCGATCCAGCATCTCGCGATAGTCTTCATAGAGGCTCTCCAGACCGTGGTCCTCTTTGAGTGCTTGTAGCGCGGCCTGGCTCACATCGGCGGCGGCCACGATCTGCACCTCTTTAAAACGGGCATAGCTGGGCAGATGATAATGCCGCGCGATGCCGCCCCCGCCTACGATGCCGACACGAATCGTCCTGCTCATGGCATGCTCCTACTCGAATTGGTCATCCATCCTTGACTCGCAATACGATCTTGCCTCGGGTATGGCCCGTCTGGATCAACTCGTGGGCCTGTCTGGCCTTCCGCAGGGGAAGAATCTTGCCCACATCGGGCCTCAGCTTTCCATCGTCAACCAACCCTGCGATCCGATTCAATACGTCATGGCCGGGCTGGGCGCCCGCGTACGCGCCGCGCAATCCCCGCCGGGCAGCGTCCGCATCGGGCGCCGGTTTGGCGCAGATCGAGACCAGAATCCCGCCATCCTTGAGCACCGCCCAGGAACGGGCCATCGTCTCCTGGGCGAGCACATCAGTGGCATCGTCGGCCTCCCTGGGGATCGCGTCGATAACCACATCCACGTCGCGCACGACGGACTCGAACGCGGTGGTCCGGTAGTTTATGAACACATCGACGCCGAGTTCTCGGAGAAATCGCTCGTTGCTTGCCGATGCCGTGCCGATCACCTGCGCGCCCCGCCACTTGGCCAACTGAACGGCCATGTGCCCAACACCGCCGGCGGCGGCGTGGATGAGAACCTTCTGTCCGGCGGCCAAACCTCCGACCTCGAACAGAGCATCCCAGGCGGTCAGCGCGGCCACCGGCAGGGCGGCCGCGTGCACGTGGTCCAGCGACGCGGGCTTGCGGCCGAGCTTGTCCTCGGCCACAGCGACATATTCCGCATATCCGCCCCCAAAGCCGGTCATGCCATAGACCTCATCGCCCACCGCGAGTGCCGTGACCTCGGCCCCGTGCTTTTCGACGATGCCGGAAACCTCGCAGCCGGGGATGAATGCGAAGGGTTTCTCCAGCCGGAAGCGCAGGCCTGCGCGTATCTGCCGGTCGGCGGGATTCACCCCCGCCGCGTGGACGCGGACGAGGAGATCGCGCGGCCCCGGCTCTGGGATCGGGGCGTCCTCGTAACGGAGCACCTCGGGTCCGCCATAGTCGTGGTATCGGACAGCTTTCATCATGATACGCCCCAGTTCTGGTATCGCGTTCGGATCGAGTGGCGCTACAGCCAGATACGGCGATACCATTCCCGTTTGCTGGGAGGACGCCCCTTACGACGGCTCATGCCCCGCATCCATCGCATCCTATTCATCCCGGAAAGCGGCGATCTTGGCGAATAGATCATGAAAGATCGCGCCTCTGTTGCAGAACTTGGCATCGCGAATCAGATGCCGACTGAGGTCGGTGGCCCAGCGCTTGGGCGTGGTGTCGGTAAGCAGTGGACTGTGTACCAGTGCGGAGGGCACCCATTCAGAGTTGATCACATAGGCGGGGGCGGCCAGATCCCAGAGAATCCGGGACTTGCCGGGTTGGTCGCCTACGGCGTCGCGAAAGATGTCCGCCAAATAGTCGGCCACGGCGTTGCGACCGCGCAGGTTGTGTTCCACTTCGGGCACGGTCGTGGCGATATGGGTGGTGACAGGCCACATGGCCAGGTGCACCAGCGGTACGCCCGAATCCAGCAGCACCCGAGTGGCAATCATGTCCTGATCGAGGTTGAACCCGTTGGCATTGAACCAGTCGAGCCCAGAGCCTCCCAGCCACACCACCACCATGTTCTTGATGATCGCCGGCTCCATCAGGATGGCCGACGACACGTTGGTCGGGGCACCGATGGTCAGCACGTACAGCGGCTTGTCCCGGGGCTGCAGGGCCTTTTTGATGAGGTCCTCAGCCGCGGGGCTGACCACCGGTTGGTCGGCGGCGGAGATGAA
>SKLG01000461.1 GCA_007123335.1 Anaerolineae bacterium
AGACGCGGTCCTTGTAGCTGTCCTTGGGCGGGACGAGGCAGTTGGTGGTCATCATGATGGGGCCGCCAAACGCCTCAAACTCTTTGTCCTGCTTCCACCAGGAGCCGCCATAGTTGCCCACTAGATGCTCATACTTTTTGAAGAAGGGGTAGGCGTGGGCGGGGAGCATCTCACCGTGAGTGTAGACGTTGATGCCCTTGTCCTTGGTCTGCTCCAAGAGTTCTTCCAGATCGAGCAAGTCATGGCCGCTGATAAGGATGGCCGGGCCGGGCTTGACGCCCAGATTCACGACGGTGGGCTCGGGATGGCCATAATGAGTCGTGTTGGCCTCATCGAGCAGCGCCATGGTGCGCACGCCATGGTTGCCGACCTCAATCGCCAAGGCCACCAATTCGTTCAGCCCAAAGTTGTCATTGATGGTAGCGGCAAGTGCTTGCTGTGTAAAAGCGTGTATGGCCTTATCTTCATATCCCAGGACGAGGGCGTGATCGGCATAGGCGGCCAGACCCTTGAGTCCAATGGTGATGAGCTGCCGCAGCGAGCGGATGTCCTCGTTCTCCCCCTCGTCGGCCATGATGCCCACATGGATGGCCTTGGCCAGCAAGGCCTCCTGCGAGTCGTCCTCCGGCGTCCATACCGCGGCGTCGGGTGGGTCGGTTGGCAGAGCGTCGCGATCGGCGAGGTAGGCGCGGACGCGATCGCGCAGCGCCACGGCTGTGCGTATGCGCTCCGCCATATCCGCCGGATCAAAGTTGGCGTTGGTGATGGTGGTAAAGAGTCCCTCCAACACAAAGCGGTCTATCTCGGCGTCCTCCCAGCCAAGATTACGAGCCGTGACCGTGTGGACCGAGATTCCTTTTAGCAGGTAGATCAAGAGGTCTTGGAGATTGGATACGTCGCTGGTCTTGCCGCACACACCGCGCACGGTGCAGGCTTCGTTGCGGGCGGCCTCTTGGCACTGGTAGCAGAACATGCTCATGGTATTTCCTTCCTTTCATCGCGAGTTACGCGTCATTCTGGTCCCATTATGCACGATACGGGCGCTGCCGTATGTGACCTAGGTTCCAGTAGCTCAAATGAGTTCGAACAATTCGGTACTCAAATAGCGTTCGCCGGTGTCGGGAAGGATAACGACGATGAGTTTGCCGGCATTCTCTGGCCGGGCGGCTACGGTGAGTGCTGCTGTTACCGCTGCGCCGGAAGAGCCCCCGCAAAAGATGCCCTCCTCGCGGGCCAGTCGGCGCGTGGTTTCAAAGGCCTGTTCTTCCGTGACGGTGATGATCTCATCGACGAGGTCGAGGCGCAGGACATCGGCGATGAATCCGGGTCCCATACCTGCAATATTATGCGGCCCCGGCTCGCCCCCAGAGAGTACGGGCGAGGTAGAGGGCTCGACGGCGATCATCTGCAACGTACTCTTGAGGGGCTTGAGCGCCTCGGCGATACCGGTGATGGTGCCGCCGGTGCCCACAGAGGCGACGATGATGTCCACCTGCCCCTCTGTGTCGGCCCAGATCTCGGGGCCGGTGCCCTCGCGATGGGCCTGCGGATTGGCCGGATTCTCAAACTGCTGCGGAATAAAGGCGTTGTCGATCTCGTGCCGCAACTGCTCGGCGCGCTCCACGGCCCCGGTCATCCCCTTGGAGGTAGGGGTCAACTCCAACTCTGCGCCGAGGGCGCGGACGATGCGCATCCGCTCGCGGCTCACCGTCTCGGGCATGACCAGGATGAGTCGATAGCCGCGCACGGCGCAGACCATGGCCAGCCCGATGCCGGTGTTTCCGCTAGTGGGCTCGATCAGTGTGGTGCCGGCGTCGACGAGTCCCTGGCTCTCGGCAGCGGTAATCATGGATAAGGCGATGCGTTCCTTGACACATCCTAGAGGGTTGAAAGACTCGATTTTAGCCAGCACCGTGCCCCCTGACGGCGGCGTGACCTTGTTCAGGCGCACCAGCGGCGTATTCCCGATGGTCTGGGTGATATCCTCAAAGATGGGTGTCATGGCCTACTCCTCTCAATGAAGAACCGGGTCCGCGTCGTCTACCAGCGGTCTGTATGCACGAGCTGTCCCATGTCTTTGCGCAGCTTGGGGCGCGGTGAATCGGCGGGGTAGCCCAGCGGCGTCAATACGACGGGATCCACCCCCTCAGGCAGACCAAACACCTCCCGTGCCGCCTCGGGGTCAAAGGCGCCGATCCAGCAGGTACCAAGTCCCTCGTTGGCCGCCGCAAGGATGAGATGGTCCATGGCGATGGCGACATCGACGTCGCCATAGTTCTTGCCGTCGCGCCGCACCCAGCATTTGCTCCGCTCAACACAGGCACATACGACCAGGGGCGGCTGCGCGGCAAACCAATCGGTGTTGTATACCCGCCTAAGTTCTTCCTCCCGCCCGGCGGTCTTGGTCACCACGAGGCCCAATGCCTGACGGTTGGCGGCGGTGGGCGCCAATCGAAACGCCTCAAGTACGAGCGCCAGAATCTCATCAGCGATCTCGCGATGCTGGTAGGATCGTACCGAGTAGCGCGCAAGGATCAGTTCCGTGAACTCCACGATTGTCCTCCTATCACGATCATACGATGAATAGCGACACATGATCTTTCGATGCCGTCATTATAGATGCCGACGATGGGCCGAGCAACCGATCGACGCTGCAATACGATGCTCTAACCCGCGCCCCTTGCGTCCTCATCGATCTCCATGTTAGAATCGCCTAACCCGTTGCGAGATGCGAGATGCGTTGGAACCCTACCTGGACCAATGACGTCTCAATGGTGTTGGTTTGGGACGTGGTTTGAATCGCACGCGGTTGGTTGCGAATTGCGCTGATCTATCGCTATGGGAGGGCTGGAGGAAGCCTTGGGATATCGCGGAACACAAGATCGTCGCCAGGGGAATAGTATCCGCATTCTGTTGGCCGATGACGAGACGAGTCTGAGACTGATGCTGACGCGGGTGCTCGAACGCCAGGGATGGCTGGTGACGGCGGCGGACGACGGCCAGTCCGCCATTGATGCCTGGCCTGAAGGAGGGGAATCCTATGACGTGGTCATCTTGGACATGCAGATGCCCGATTTCAATGGCGCCGAAGTATATGATGTGCTGAGCCAGCGTCAGCCACCGGCGCGATTCATGTTCATCACAGGATATATGGGCTGGCAGCCCTGGGAGCGTATTGTTGCCTCCAACATGCCCATCCTGCTGAAGCCGTTCAAACCGACCGAGTTGGTGGCCAAGATCAAACAGATGCTGGGTGCTTGATCTCGCGATGGATAGCCCAGAGTGGGCTGAATCGCTTACGCCTCAATCGCCAGAGCGGGTCGTTCGGACCTCATTCGCTTGCGCCGCGCTACGCAGACGATAGCCTGTCCACCACTCTAGCGACAGGGCTGCAAAGACCCCCAAGATGAGGCCGGCCAGGCCGGCTGCCACGGTGGTGCGCAGTAATCCCGCAGACACGGGTCGCGCGACGGCCGGCGCGCCGAGACGTACGAACTGCCCGGCAGTCGCTAGCTCCAGGGCAAGCTCCGCCTCTTTGCGTATCAAGTTGTCGTAGGTCTGCCACGACAGATCGCGCTGCGCATTGGCTTCACGCAGCAGGCTCTCTTGGCGCTCAAGCTCTGTGCTCAACTCGCGGACTTGACGCTCAAGGCTGTTGCGTACTTGGGACGAGTGAGAACCGGCCGAGACGTCTACCGCTTCGACAAGATGGATGCCCCAATGCCCTCCCTGATTGGCGACGGCGAGCACTTGCTCCAGTCGCGCTCTCAGTTCCTTCTGCTGTGTGTCCAGCGCTTCAATGACGCCATCCAGATCGCGTAACAACTCGGTTCGCGTGACAGGGGCGTTGCCCATATCTATTTGTAGGGTCAGGGATTGGCGTCTCGCGTCAACCCCTGAGGCGGCCAGTGAGGATTGCTGTCGCGCATCAGTGCCCGCAAAGGCGTGCATCTTGAGCAACCCCAAAGCCTGGTTGCTGCTGGCGATGCCGGCGTCATCCCCAGCCTCCACTTGATGCCTCAAGGAGTATGCCGTCTGAAGCAGCATACCCGTCTGACGTAGGTCGTCAAGGACGTCGTTGATCACATTCGCCTGCGCTCCGGCAAGGCCCTCAATGGCTACGGTGCGCTGCTGGATATCGCGCTTTAGCTCCTCTATCGTTCCTTCTTGCAAGAGTCTTTCCAGTGCCGCCTGATCGCGGACATAGTCGGCCCGGGCTGGCTCCAACCTCGCTCGTAC
>SKLG01000405.1 GCA_007123335.1 Anaerolineae bacterium
CACAAACGTGCTGGGGCGAGGTGAGCGGTGAGGGGGATCGAGTTCCTGCTCAGCGGCGTATGCCATCAATGGGCCAGCCATAGCTTGATCTATGAAGGCGTACCGCTGCCGTTGTGCGCGCGCTGTAGCGGCACCTTTGTCGGCGCGATGTTGACGCTGATTACCCTCTGGCTGCTGGGCGAGGGCCGGCGCAGCGAGCTACCCTCCTGGCGGCGCGCGGCTCCGCTGATCGTCCTGGTGCTGGCCTGGGCGGTGGATGGCCTGAACTCGCTACTCTATACCTGGGGCGTCTGGTGGCTCTATACGCCGAGCAATACCCTCCGGCTGATCACCGGTACGGGTACGGGGCTGGCGGTGGGCGCGGTGCTATACCCGGCCGCCCACTATGCGCTGTGGCGCGATACGCGCCAGGAGCCCGTGCTCGCCGAACGCTCTCATGCGCTGGCGGTGATGGGCGTTGCCGGGGCATTTGTTCTGCTGTCCCTGACTTGGACAGCGGCGCCGCGTTGGCTCGTTTGGCCGCTTCACGTCGGCTCGGTGGGCGTACTGTTTACATTGGTCAATGCCTTGTTGGTTGCGCTGTTGATGCATGGTCGAGGCGTGGCTCGACATGCGCGCGAGAT
The DNA here is from genome assembly GCA_007123335.1 of Anaerolineae bacterium. Taxonomy (GTDB): domain Bacteria; phylum Chloroflexota; class Anaerolineae; order UBA1429; family UBA1429; genus SKLG01. The sequence goes on from SKLG01000405.1 coordinate 624, forward strand.
GGCGCCCTATCTCGGTATCGGACTCATTGCCGGTGTGGTCGAAATGGGCGCCATGGCTCTGTTGCGCACCTTGATAGAACGTTTGGCCTAGTTGCCAGACAATGCGTGGCGATGTGACGCTTGAGCGCTTGTGGCCTTGAAAGTGAGGTGATTGTCCGATATAATACATGCGTGACGGGTAAGGGTAGGTTTCATTGGATCTCGCCGCTGTCTTGCAGCGGCAAAAAGAAGAGGAGGAACCCATGGATATCGGACGTTCGTTCACCTTCATGTTCGATGACGAGAAGTGGATCGAGAAAATCGCTATTGGCGGCCTTTTGTTTCTGACCGTCGCCATCCCGCTGGTCAACATTTTCACCGGTCTGGTTATTATCGGCTACACGCTGCGCCTGCTCAGGAATGTCGCCGCCGGCGATCCTACCCCTCTGCCCGCCTGGGATGATTGGGGCGGCGACTGGATGAGAGGTTTGATGGTGGTACTGGCTGCCATCATCTACTCCATCCCGATCATTTTGATCAGCTTTTTCACCTCACTGATGGGCGCTATCGCCGGACAGGCGCGTAACCTGGAGGGATTGGTCGGCGTATGTGCCGCCGGTCTCTCGTGCCTCTCGGGATTGTGGGGTCTTGCTGTGGCCATCGTGTTCCCCGCAGCGATGATCAAGTACGTGGACGATGGGGAATTCGGCAGCTTTTTCAAGTTCAGCGAGATTTTCCGCTTCATCGGCGATAACCTGAGCAACTATATTGTCGCCCTACTCTTGATCATCGTCGCGCGCATCGTCGGTGGTCTCGGCGTGATTCTGTGTGTCATCGGCGTGTTCTTTACCATGTTCTGGTCTACGCTGGTGATGGGGCATTTGCTCGGTCAAGTCAGGGCGCAGGCTGCTCCGACTGTCGTCAGTCCGCCCATGGGCGAGCCGCCAGCTTCCGAGATCTAGACCCATCGAATGGTGCGGCGCCACCGCCACGTTCTTTCGGCGGGCGTTCAGGGTATCCTGGGCGCCCGCTTTGTTATGGTATCTACCCCGCTCCGCCAAAAGCTGCCACATCCCTGACCATTCCCCATGCTGGGAGCCGATTCGATAGGTTCTGGCAGTGTTTGGTAGTTCATCCATGATATACTTGTGCTGTATGCTTTGACGTTTTCAGTCCCGTCTCCCCAAGGGGAGAGTATGATGAGGAGGATCTGGTGTCTCGCACGTCGCGATTGCCCGGCTTTTTTCGGCGCAGCCCCCAAGAGCGTCTGGAACAATTGGACGCTTTGACCGACCTTGCCGCCGATGACCGGCTGGCCTTTGGCCCGGACGGGCTGGGGCTCGAAGAGGCCGAGCGGATGATCGAGAACGTCATTGGCCTCTATAGTTTACCCATAGGCGTAGCTACGAACATGACCGTTAACGGCCGGGATTACCTGGTGCCGATGGTCGTCGAGGAGCCTTCCGTCGTCGCCGGATTGAGCTATGCCTCCAAGTTGGTGCGCGATGGCGGCGGCTACCATGCCTCAGCCGATCCGCCACGGATGATCGCCCAGATGCAGATCCTGGACGTCGTCGATCCTGCGGCGGCTCGCCTGCGTCTGCTGGCGGCGAAAGAGGAGTTGTTGGCCCTGGCCAACGAGCAAGATGCGGTGCTCATCGGTCTGGGCGGCGGCGGTCGGGATGTCGAGGTGCGGCTCCTCTCCGAGAGCCCTGTCGGGCCGATGCTGGTGCTGCATATTATCTTTGACGTACGCGACGCCATGGGCGCCAACGCGGTCAACACCGTGGCCGAGGCGCTCAAGCCGAAGGTCGAGGCGCTGAGCGGTGGACGGATTGGGTTGCGTATCCTCTCCAACCTGGCCGACAAGCGTCTGGCCCGCGCCTGGTGCACGGTGCCCAAGGAGGCGCTGGGCATCGAGGGGCTCACGCCGGAGGAGGGGGTGCAGCGCATCATCGAGGCCTATGCCTTTGCCGCCGCCGACCCCTATCGCGCCGCCACGCATAACAAGGGGATCATGAACGGCATCGACGCTGTCGCCATCGCCACCGGCAACGACTGGCGGGCCATCGAGGCCGGCGCCCATGCCTATGCCGCTCGCTCGGGGCGCTATGCTCCGCTGAGTACCTGGGAGCGCGACGGCGCGGGGAACCTGGTCGGAGCCATCGAGTTGCCCATCGCCGCCGGGATCATCGGCGGTGCCACCCGCGCCCATCCCACGGCGCGGGCGGCGTTGGCCCTTCTCGGCGTCGAGACCGCTCAAGAGCTGGCTCAGGTGCTGGCCGCCGTGGGGTTAGGGCAGAACCTGGCCGCGTTGCGCGCTCTGGCCATGGAGGGCATTCAGCGCGGGCACATGAAGCTCCACGCCCGCCAGGTGGCCCTGGCTGCCGGCGCTGTGGGCGAAGAGGTCCTTGCGGTGGCGGAACGCCTGGCCCAGGAGGGCCTGGTGCGCAGCGATCGCGCCCAGCAGGTATTGGCTGAGCTGCGTGCCGCGGCCACTGCCAGGGATCAGCACAATGGCTGAGCCCACACCGACGGTGATGAGGCCGCGACGTCCTGTAGGCATCGTCGGCTATGGTGCCTATGTGCCGCGTTACCGACTGCCCGCGTCCGAAATTGATCGTGTGTGGCACGGTGGAGAGGCCGGCGAGCCGGTGACGGAAAAGGCGGTGCCCGGTCCCGACGAGGACACGGTGACCATGTCCATCGAGGCGGCGCGCAACGCCCTGCAGCGGGCGGGCATCGATCCTGCCGCCATTGGTGCGGTGTGGGTGGGCAGCGAGTCGCATCCCTACGCTGTCAAGCCCACCTCGACGATCGTCGCCCAGGCCATCGGCGCGACGCCGGCCACGTTGGGCGCCGACTGGCAGTTCGCCTGCAAGGCCGGCACCGAGGCGATGCAGGCCGCCATCGCGCTGATAGGCGCAGAGATGACCGCCTATGCGCTGGCCATCGGCATGGATACGGCCCAGGGGCGACCCGGCGACGCACTGGAGTTCACCGCCGCGGCAGGCGGGGCGGCCTACTTGTTGGGGCCAGGGGAGGGCAGCGACGTCGTGCCCCTGGCGGTGTTGGAGGCCTCAACGTCGTATATCAGCGACACGCCCGACTTTTGGCGTCGCCCCCAACAGCACTATCCGCAGCACGCCGAGCGGTTCACCGGTCAGCCCGCCTATTTCGCCCACTCGCGGGCGGCGGCGGAGCAGTTGATGTCCGCGCTGGGCTATGGGCCGGAGGATTTTGCGTTGGCTGTGTTCCATCAGCCCAACGTCGCTTTTCCTAGTCGTATCGCCGCCGAGCTGGGCTTTCGTCTCGAACAGTATGCGCCGGGATTGCTGGCCGATCGCATCGGCAACACTTACGCCGGCTCGTCGCTGATCGGTTTGACCGCCCTGCTCGACGTGGCTCAACCGGGGCAGCGCATCCTGCAGGTCTCTTTTGGGTCCGGCGCCGGCAGCGACGCCTTTGTCTGGCTGGTGACCGACGCCATCGTGGAGCGTCGCGATCTGGCCCCGCGCACCGAGCGCTATCTGGAGCGTCGGCAGCTCATCGACTATGGCACCTATGTGCGCTATCGCCGCAAACTTTTGATGGATTAAGGACGCCGCGTGAGAGAC
>SKLG01000386.1 GCA_007123335.1 Anaerolineae bacterium
TCCAGTGGCTTGTTTGCCCCACTTGAGCATTGGCCTTATACTATCTTGACAAAGCTACTGTACTTTTAGCGAGGAGTATTGTGATTATTGCCTATCAGCAGCTCGAGGAGCTGCTCACCCGCGTACAAAAACCCGCTCGCTATATCGGCGGGGAATGGAACAGTATTGCAAAAGATTGGAACGCCGTTGCACACTCTGCATCTGGCGCGCCGTTGACATTGGCTCTGGCCTATCCCGATGTCTATGATATCGGCATGTCCAACCTGGGGCTGACGATCCTCTACGATCTGGTCAACGCCCAACCGCACATGCTTGCCGAGCGCGTCTATGCCCCGTGGCCTGACATGGAGGCCGCGCTAAGGGAGGCTGACCTGCCTCTTTTTAGCCTGGAGACGCGCCACAGCCTCGACAGCTTTGATGTGATCGGCTTTACGCTGCCCTACGAGCTCAACTATAGCAATGTGCTGACCGTGCTCGATCTGGCCGGCCTGCCGCTCCTGGCTGCCGAGCGACAGGCGGATATGCCGCTGGTCATCGCCGGCGGAAGCTGCGCCCTGAATCCTGAGCCGATGGCGCCTTTTTTCGATGCGTTGGTCCTTGGCGAAGGGGAGGAGGTGTTGCTGGAGCTGCTAGAGGTCGTTGCTGATTGGAAGCGGGCGCTTTTGGAGAAACAGACGTCTGCGGATGATCGCGCGAATCTCCTTTGCCGTTTGGCCCAGATTCCCGGCGTCTATGTGCCCTCGCTTTACAAAGTGACCTACTCTGCAGAGGGATGGGTGGCGTCCATCAAGCCTATCGATGATACCGTACCGGCGCGAGTGCGGCGGCGCATTATCCCCGCCCTCGGGCCGGCGCCCGCCACGCCCATCTTGCCGGGCATGAGCACTGTGCATGACCGCGGCGCCGTCGAGATTCAACGCGGATGCAGCCGTGGTTGTCGTTTTTGTCAGGCGGGAATCATCTACCGGCCGGTGCGCGAGCGTCCCGCTGCTGAGGTGCTGGCGGCCATCGAAGCCCTGGTGGCCAATACCGGTTATGACGAGGTGGGCCTGCTCTCGCTAAGCAGCAGCGATCATAGCGAGATCGCCGCCATCGTGGATCAGGCCATGGCGACTCACGCCGAGGATCGGCTCTCGATCTCGTTGCCTTCGTTGCGTATCGACTCGTTCTCCGTCGAGTTGGCCGAGATGATCCAGAGCGCGCGCAAGACCGGCTTTACCTTTGCCCCCGAGGCGGGCAGTCAGCGTCTGCGCGACGTGATCAACAAGGGCGTCACCGAGGAGGATTTGGTGGAGACGGCCCGCGCGGCATTTGAGAGCGGCTGGAATCGCATCAAGCTCTACTTTATGATCGGCTTGCCCACCGAGACGGATGAGGATGTGCTCGAGATCGCCCGGCTGGTTGGCGTGCTCAGTGATTTGGGCAAGGGCATTCGAGGTCGCATCGTCGATTTGAATGTCAGTGTATCCACCTTTGTGCCCAAGCCGCACACGCCGTTCCAGTGGGTGCCGTTGGCTTCACGCGAGACGATTCGGCGGCGTCAAGACCTGCTCAAGGAGCATTGCCGTCAGCGGGGCGTGCATCTGAGCTGGTCCGATTGGGATACGACATGGTTGGAGGCGCTGCTAAGCCGTGGCGATCGGCGGCTTGCCTTGGTCATCCAGCGAGCGTGGGAGTTGGGCGCTCGCTTTGACGCCTGGAGCGATCAGTTTCGTCCCGAGCTGTGGCGGCAGGCGCTAGAAGCCGGGAAAGGGGCCGGCATCGATCCCGATCTTTACACCTTTCGAGCGTACGAGGCCCCTTCAACCGACCAACCACTACCCTGGGATGTGGTCGATGTAGGCGTGAGTCGCACCTTTCTCTGGCGTGAGTACCAACGCGCGCTGGCCGGCGAGCTCTCGCCCGACTGCCGCCGCCAGTGCCACGGATGCGGCATCCTGACCGGCTACGATGACGAACGGGCACTGGTACCCGAGGATGCCTGGGGGTGCCCGGCATGAGCGAGACTATGGTGGTTCAGCGTCTGCGCATCCACTATGCGGTCGAGGGGCCGATGCGCTATGTCTCGGTGCTCGATCAGGGGCGCATCTGGGAGCGTTTGTTACGTCGCGCCGGTATTCCGTTGGCGTACACCCAGGGCTATAATCCTCGGCCGCGTCTGCAACTGGGCACCGCGCTGCCGGTGGGCTATGGCTCTGACTGTGAGTTCATCGACCTCTTTCTATCAGCGACCATCGCGCCCGAGGCGCTAGCCCAGGCCATCGAGGCGCAATTGCCTCTGGGCCTCAAGGTGCATGCGGTAAAAGAGGTACCGCTCAAGGCCGCCGCTGTCCAGTCACGGGTGCGCCAGGCCTTCTATGAGGTGCGAGTGTGGACCGATGAGGGATCGGCACAAGATTCTGGCGCCAACATCCAGCAGGCCATCGATACATTGCTGGCTCGCGCCGAGATTCCGCGTCAGCGCCACAAAAAGGGACGGCTGGTCGACTATGACCTGCGCCCGTTGATACTAGACATCCGCTACCATTTGCAGCATGATAACTGTCATCTGTTGCTCATGCGTCTGCGGGCAGGCCCTCAGGGCTCTGGACGGCCTGAGGAGGTGCTGGATGAGCTGGGCCTGGCCGATGGGCGCTATCGCATACAACGCCGCGAATTGGTCCTCGCAGAAGAGTAGGAGTCAGTGATGAAGCGTATCTGGGCGCCCTGGCGTATCGACTATGTGCGCGAGGCCAAGCCGGAAGACTGTATCTTTTGCCACAAGCCGCAGGAGGAGGCGGATCAGGATAATCTGATCCTCTATCGCGGTGAGCGTTGTTTTGTCATTATGAACCTTTACCCGTACAACAACGGTCATCTCATGGTGGTACCTTATCGGCACGTGAGTACACCCCTGGAACTGACCGCCGAAGAGTTGACCGAGATGATGCTACAGGTCAACCTTTGTCTCGATGTTCTTCAGGAGCTAATGACGCCTGACGGGTTCAATCTTGGTATGAATCTGGGCACTGCTGCCGGCGCAGGGATCAAGGACCATGTGCATATGCACGTCGTACCGCGCTGGACTGGGGATACGAGCTTTATGCCGGTGCTCTGTGACACACGGGTTATCGTCGAGGGTATCCAGGTTTGTTATGATCGACTCAGGCCTTTGTTTGATCGGGCGGCCAATGCGGCGAACGATGCGGATGAGCCCGCTTCATAACGAGCATTGGTCATGAAAGGCGAAGCTCTCCCTGAGAGCCTCTCCGCATGACTGAGGATGATGCCGGGACTACTCGATGGTCCAAATACAGGGACTGGTGACCTCCACCCAATAGGCTGCACCAGGCGTCATACTCTCGAGGGTGCTGCTGGCTAACTGGGATGGACGGTGAGTGAGCCAGGTGCCCTGCGTGGAGGAGTAACCGTGCACTGTGTTCACCCGGTTAGCGATGCGGGTCAACGCCTGGGTCGTGGGGAGGGTCTCATCGCCTGGAAAGGCGACGAGGTTCCAGCCTGCCTGTAACTCGACGTCGCCGTTCTTGCGAGGTGTGCCGTTGAGGATCAGCACAGCATCGGCGTTGGCCTTGATCCATAGTCCCTGGAGTGGGCTGATGCTACGGAGTGAGTTGGTGTAGGGCGGCGCTGAAGGCATGTAGCGTTGCCATTGGCTATCGACTGCATCCCACACATAGATCTCGTCTACACGATCAGCCACCGGGCCAAAGAGCACGGCCGGATCATGGCTGTCGGGTGTGTTCGGCAGGGAGACCAGGTTCCAGCCGGCATGCAATTCCAAGGAGGCGATGGCGACGGGCGCGATGTGGTCGGTCATGGTCCAGGCCTCCCACATGTCCTTGCTGACGAAATCGTAGCTCAGGTAGGCAAAGCCGTTATCCCCGTACCTGGTTCCCCACGAGTTGACGAATTTGAGGCCGCCAATCTGATCATCGTATCCCACAACGAGCACAGCATGTCCACCGAACATCTTTTCGCCCGCCCCTGGGCGGCGAACCAGAGGATCAGTGCTGCTCGGCAGGTAAAAGCTGGGATGATAGACCGGCACCGCCACCGCCAAGGGATAGCCGCTGGCCAGTAATGTCTTGAGTTCGTTCAGATCGGCCTTGCCAGCACCGGCAAAGACGTTGGCAAAGCTCTCGATGCGATACTGCCAGGCTTCATCGTGGGCGGCCTGGGGAGGTTGGGTACAGGGATCACCGACTTGATAAGGA
>SKLG01000404.1 GCA_007123335.1 Anaerolineae bacterium
CGGCCCAAGCTAACCATCGACTATGTGAAACAAGAGCCCACGCCGACGCCGACCAACACACCGACGAACACGCCCACCGCCACCCCGACCTTTACGGCTACCCCGACGTCTCTCCATAGCCCCACGCCGACGGCCACCCGCGCCACCGATGACTGGATCGATCTTGACGAGGCTATCCATGCCTGTTGCCAACCGGGCCCGGGTTGCGTTATCCCTGGTGATACCACGAACAAGCCCAACAATGCCAAGTATTACGGCGATGGCAGCGGGCCGCCGACATGGCCTTATACCGGCGGTGAGGATGTCTATATTGTGGACATCACCAAGCAGGGCAATATGGAGATTCGCCTGGATGCTTTGAGCGTCGACCTGGATATATTCCTGCTCTGGGGCCCCCATCCTGTGTCGCTGTTGACTTGGGACGACCGAATGATCTCTCGCTCTTTGGCGCCAGGCCGCTATTATGTCGTTGTCGATGGCTACAATGGCTATCGTGGGCCGTATACCCTGACGCTGATCTGCGGCAGCGAGCCCACCGTCACGCCCACGCTTACATCGACGCCTACCTCCACAGCGACGATGACGCCGACGAACACGCCGGCCTATACCCATTACCCGTTGGTCTTTCGCCAGTCGACGCCCACCCCCACGGTGACGCCGACGCCCACCCAGACGCCATTGCCCAGCCCGACGCCCACCATCGCCGCCTATGACGTGGCGGTGAACTGTGGCTCGACTCAGGGCTATTGGGCCAGCGATGGGTTCTATTACCAGCCTGACCAGCCTTTTGCGCCGGGTGGTTGGGGGCACTGGTCTGCCGTGTACTGCGGCACCTGCGTCTATTCGACCACGAGTGTTATTGAGGCGACGGGAGACGTTCCGCTCTATCAGACCCATCGCTATGCCATGGACACCTATGCTTTTACCGTTCCCCCTGGACGCTATGAGGTGGTGCTGCACTTTGCCGAGATATTCCGATTCGTCAGTGTTGGTCAGCGTGTCTTTTCGGTGACCATTGAGGGGGAGACCGTTCTGAATCACTTTGATATGCTTGCCCACGGACTGCGCAATCGGGCGGGGGTCTATCGGTTCGAGGTCGATGTTCATGGCGATAGGCTCAATATCGGATTCCGCGCCGAGTCGCCTGCCTATGCGCCGGCGATCAACGCCATCCGTGTAAGTCGCATCCGCGGCTGAATCGAGCGCGAAACGGTTTGGCCAAAAATTGACAGGCCGGCCGTTGTGTTGTAGAATGGCTCGTGCAAAGAGAGTGCCGAGGTAGCTCAGTTGGTAGAGCACTTGACTGAAAATCAAGGTGTCCCCAGTTCAAGTCTGGGCTTCGGCACCTGGCGGCTTGGCCGCCAAACAGCGGAAGTGGCTCAGTGGTAGAGCATCTCCTTGCCAAGGAGAGGGTCGCGAGTTCGAATCTCGTCTTCCGCTCAGGCGGTTCGCGGTTCCTTGGGCGACATCGAGGAACCGCGTTCTTGTCAGATCGGTTGTAGGTGCGGCGACGTAGCCAAGTGGTTAAGGCAGGGGTCTGCAAAACCCTTATCGTCGGTTCGATTCCGACCGTCGCCTTGAACGATACGCGGAGAATATTTCGGGAGGAACAAGTTGCCTAATATCCAATCTGCTATGAAGCGCGTGCGCCAGGATCGCAAGCGTAGTATGCGCAATCGTCGCATACGAACGCGCATGAGAACCTTTGTGAAAAAGGCGCAGAGCGCCATCGCTGAGGGCGATCAGGAAGTGGCATCGGGTGCGGTGGTGGCCGCGGTGCGCGAGATCGACAAGGCGGCTCAAAAGGGCGTCATCCATCAAAATAACGCAGCGCGACGCAAGTCGCGATTGATGCAGCGCTATAATAGCATGGCCTGATCGGCCAAGTCGCTCGGCTATAAAGTGGGCATCGCTCCCCGTGGGGCGGTGCCTTTCCTTGTGCATTCAGGGCCTCTGGGGGCCTGGCACCCGGTAGAGCCGGTAGGGTCCCTCAGCGAGACGCAGCGCGAGCATGGCATCGAACGCCTCGATGCGCTCTTGGGTCAGGTCGTAAAGGGCGATGGCGTGGGGATCGACGACGAGGTAGGTGGCATCCACCTCTTGCAGCAGGGCCAGCAGCCTGTCGCCCTCCGCCGTAAAGATCGCCTCCACCAGGGCCTGACGCTCACGCACGAGGCGTTCATCCCCCCGCCATTGCACCTGGTGGCCCGGCCAGCCCAGCGCCGTGGGGATGCCGGTCAGTGTAGAGAAGCGGTTGGTCGAGGCGTCATAGGACGCCCCCGGCGCCTCGACGAGCACATCCTCCGGCTGGGCGTGCTCCCGCAGCCAGAGCACCAGCCGATGGGCCTCCGGGGCGACTGCCTCCAGGTAGGCGGTGCCGTCCAGCGTGGGCTGGCCGCGATAGCCGTCGGCCTTGTTCATGCCCGCCGCCACGGGGTAATAGAGACAGACCGCCAACAACGCCGCGCTCGCCATGCTCAGCCCTCGCCATGCGCGCCCTGCCCGCCATAGACGCTCCAACGCCACCATGGCGCCGATGCCCAGCAACACCCAGGCCTGATAGCTGAACTTGAACACCGTGTTCATGCGCGTATCAAAGAGATCGCGCAGGTATACGATCTCGACGACATAGGTCAACGCCAGCCCGGTCAGGACGAGGAGGCGGACGAAAAGGCGCCCCTCGCTCTTGACGTCTTTGGGTTGGCGCAACGTGTCCCAGGCATCCACGAAGAAGAGCGCCAGCAATCCACTCTGTAACAGCAGCACCCAAGGCCCCGCCTGAATCAGCATCAGCACGCCGATGAGCAGCCGCCCCAATCCGCCCAACGCTCCGGTGACGATCCAGGGCAGCAGGAACAGCGCCAGCCCCAGGGCGACAACCTTGCGCCAGAGACGCGGCACCACGCGGGCCATCCGCCGCCCGGAGAGGGCGGCGTCGCCCAGCAGCGGCAGCAGGAACCCTCCCCAGACGAGCAAGAACTCATCCAGCGATGTCTTGGCATAGTAGGCCAGCCCTATCCCCTGCACCTGCGATTGAAGGCCGAGGTAGAAGGGCAGGTAGAGCAGCAGGCTGGCCCCACCAAGATAGCCGGCCATGAGGGCGATATCTCGTATCGGGGGCATGCCTCGGTCTCCCCGGCGCCACCGGCCGGCGGCATAGGCGACGAGGGCGAGGCCCAGATAGGTGGGCAGGTCCCAACTGTTCAGGAAGCCCAGCGCGCCGATGAGCAGCGGTAACAGGAGCAGCGATCGTCTGGCCGGCCTGGCCTCGGGGTGTTGTCCCCAGGTATAGAGCACCACGGCCAGCCCCAGCGCCACCAGCGTATAGGGTAGGGCCATGACGTGGGGGTGCAGGTCGCCCAGGATCAGGCTAAAGGCGGGGAACTCGGTGATGACCGTGGGGTTCCTGCCCAGCAGGTTGTGATCCTGGATGACGCGGCTGGCTCGCCACCACCACCAGCGTTCCCCTTGGGCGAGGTATCGCATGCCCGAGCGAAGGACGCCAGAGGCCAGCGCCGGCAGCTCGACCAGCGTGGCCAGATTGCCCACCAGGGCGACACATATCGCGCCCAGAATAAGACGCGGGTGAGACACCCGCGCCCCTAGACGTCCAACACGGGGCGCGGGTCTCTGACCCGCGAAGAGGGCGCACAATGTAGTGAGCGTGCCATACAGCCCCACGACGAACAGCGCCAGCGTGTGCGCCAGCCCCAAGTTATAGCCCACGCCCGAGGGAACGCCAGTAAGCCGCACCAGCGCGGCCACCACGAAATGGCCCAGATAATAGTAGCTGATGGCGAACCCAGACAGCCAGGGATCGCGGGGCGGCAGGCGCGGGCTGGCCAGGATGCCGTTGAGCAGGGCCAGATCCATGGGCTGCTCGGTGTGGGTAATCGCCGGGTCATACGCCCGATGCCAGGCATAGAGGCCCATGGTGAGGGCAAAGAGCAGCTCGATGGCCAAAGCATGCCGCCAGTTGGCGCGCAACCAGCGCGTTAACTCGCCGCGCTGGCGGATGGCGCAGCCAATGCCGAGCAGCGCCCACCCCCCTACCACGACCCACAACCAGCCGGTGGTGTTGGGGATCAGCCCCAGCACGCCCGGCAGCCAAAAGGCATAGCTCACGCACACCAGGGCGATGGCGCGGGCGTGGGCCAGCCCCTGCCCCGGCGTATGCCGAAAGATGGGGCGCACGATGGGCCACGTGATCCA
>SKLG01000164.1 GCA_007123335.1 Anaerolineae bacterium
CTTGGGAGGCGTGGGCGAGATCGGGCGCAACTGCATGGTCCTCGAGTATGGAGACTCGATGATCGTCATCGACGCCGGGCTCATGTTCCCCGAGGAAAATATGCTGGGGGTGGATATCGTCATCCCCGATTTTACCTATCTCATCGAGAATCAGGATCGTATCGAGGGCATTATCCTCACTCATGGTCACGAGGACCATATCGGCGGCTTGCCCTACTTGCTCAGAGAGACATCGGTGCCAATCTATGCCACGCCGCTGACTCGCGGGCTGATCCAGAACAAGCTGCGCTCGCGGGCGCTGCGCGAGAGCACCCAGATCTATACCATCTTGCCTGGCGACGACATCTTGCTGGGCGAGTTTAGCGTTACACCCTTTCACGTGAACCACTCGATCCCCAACGCCATTGGCCTCGCCATCCGCACGCCGGTGGGGCTCATCGTGCACACGGGGGATTTCAAGATCGACCACACGCCGTTGGAAGGCCGCACCACCGACTTGGCCCAACTGGCCCGTCTGGCCAGCGAGGGGGTGCTCCTGCTCATGTCCGACAGCACCAATGCCGAATCGCCGGGCTATACGGCCTCTGAGAGCCAGCTCATTGACACCTTCCATCGCGTATTTACCCGAGCCAAGGGGCGTATCATCGTCGCCACCTTTGCCTCGTTGCTGTCTCGCGTCCAGCTCGTCATCGAGACGGCGGCGCAGACCGGGCGCAAGGTGGCTGTGGCCGGGCGCAGCATGGAGGAGAATATCGCCATCGCCGAGAGCTTGGGCTATGTGAGCTTTCCGCCGAACACACGGGTGACCATGGACCAGGTCAGCTCTCTGCCCGATGACCGGGTCTGCATCATCGCCACCGGATCGCAGGGCGAGCCCAATGCCGCCCTGGCCCGTATGGCCGCAGGACGACATCGTCAGGTGGAGATTCGTGAGGGCGACACGGTGTTGCTTTCGGCCAAGGCAATCCCAGGCAACGAGACCGCGATCTATCGCAACATCGACAACCTCTTTCGCCGCGGCGCCAACGTGATCTATGGCGAGGAGGCTGGTCTGCACGTCTCGGGCCATGCGGCGCAAGAAGAGCTCAAGTTGATGCTCAATATGCTGCGGCCGCGCAGCTTTATGCCGCTCCATGGCGAGTATCGCATGCTGCGCATCCATGCCAACCTGGCGGAGGAGCTGGGCTTTGCGCCTGAGGACATCTTTGTACTGGAGAAGGGAAACCGGCTGCTGGTGGATGAGACCGGCGCGCGCCTGGGCGAGGGTGTCACGGTGGAGGACATCTTTGTCGATGGCTCTCTCGTGGGCGATGTAGGCAGCACCATCCTGCGCGACCGCATGACGCTCTCTCAAGATGGCTTTGTCATCGCCAAGGTGGCAATGGATGCACAGAGTGGGCAGGTGGCTGAGACGCCACAGATCATCTCACAGGGCTTTGTGTATGTGCCCGAATCGGAGCGGCTGATGGACTCGGCTCAGTCGGCGATTGTCGATGTCGTCGATCGCTATGGTCCAGAGAGCCAAGATCCTGAGGAGATCGCTGAGCGCATCAAGCGTCGCCTGCAACAGCTCTTTTACGACGAGACGCATCGCCGACCGGTGGTCATTCCCATGGTTACCAACGCCTAAAGTCACCCCGATTACGATGGCGCGACGGCCACGGGTCCCTTATAGAGGCCTGTGGCCGCTTGGCTTATTGGGGAAATGGGTGCACGCAAAATCCGCGCTGTTGCCATGCTGGTAGCCAAAGGTTATAATAACGCCCGATTTCAGGCTTGATGGTAACGTCGTGAACGGGCCCGTGAGGGATGGAGGAAAGCATGGTCGCACCGGGCGGTGATACCCCTAGACAAAAGCGCGCGCTGGCCCTGGCCCGAGAGCGCCTTGCCGACAAACTGCCCACCCTGGTTGCTGCCAGGGCAGGCGTCACCCACCTGGCGGAGGCGGAGGGGCAAGAGGCGTTTGATGTTCCCTTTCTCGGGCGCATCTATCGGGTCACTTATCCTTCGGGCGACATTGCAGATGTAGAGAGCGGCCAGGCGCCGCATCACGCGGCCAGCCTGATCTTATTGCATTATCTGGCGCAGGCCGATGGCACCCCTCCAGCGGGAGAGTGGGTTGCCTTTCGCGAGCTACCCGATGGCATGATCTACCATAGCGCCTTTGTCGGCCGCGTCGAACCAGGGCTCGTGGGTGTGTTTGGTCATCGTCCCGATGCGCTGCTAGATAGCGGACGGGCGCTGGGCGGGATGCCTTTGGACCTGGGAGATGCGGCGGTGAGTGTGGATGTCCTGCCATACATCCGGCTGGCCTGTGTCCTCCATCTCGGTGATGACGAGTTCCCTCCCGCGGCAAACGTCCTGTTTGACGCAGCCGCCGGACATCACCTGCCCACGGAGGATCTGGCCGTCTTGGGCGGGCTTTTTGTGGGTGCGTTGTGCAAGGCTGCGGCACGTAGATAAACTGGGCGCATATGGTGTGCGCCTGAATCGCGATAGTATGAGGAATGATCAAGATGCTGGATCACGACGATCAGATCACCTTTGTCCCCGAACTGATAGAGATTATACACACCTTTTTACAAGAGTATGAACAGCGCAAGGGGGCGCTGCGTAATGATCTGGAGCGGGGACTGGTGATATCGTACGCGCTTGGTATCCTGCATTGCGATCTTGAGGCCGTCTGGGATGGGCTCTCTGCGGCCCACGTATTTGGCGAACTGCACCCACGGGTGGTGTTCCAGGAGTGTGTGGGCGACGATCTGCAAATCAGCCAAGAGCGACAGCGGTTGATCCTGCAGGAGCTAAACCGTCATGGGTGGGTAGAGCAGGAACCTGAGAGCAGCTCATAGATCGCTGAATTCGCGATAGAGGGCGATCAGATTCTCCAAATGCAGCTTGCTGACCATTCCATCGAGAGGAATGCGTGACAGGCCGCACGACTCGATGTCGATCTCGCGCAGCGTGCTAGGCGGTTGCCCCTCTTCCACCACCCGACGAACGCGCTGCTCGATGGTCTGCATATAGGCGATGTTGGCTTCAATCGTCTCATCCACTTCGCCGCGCAGCAACACAGAGCCGTGCCCAGCGATGATAAAGTCGGGCTCCATCTCTTGGATCCGGCGTAGGGTGCGGGCGAGCTCGTGGCGATCGCCGCCCACAAAGTAGGGCACGGGCATAACACAGTCCCCCGCCACCAATGCCTTTTCCCCCTCGATATAGACCCCAATGCCATCGGCGCTATGGCCCGGCAGGTGCAACAGGCGCAGCGATTGTTGCCCAAGGCTCAGGCGCAAGCTGTTCTCTACCGTCATATCAGGGAGGTGCAGGGTCACCTCGGCCAATGCCGGTGTCTCGGCTTTGGCTCTGCGCAGCAGCGCTTCGCCGCCACCCATCAGCATCTCACGACAGGTATCGTGGGCAATGACCTCTGCGTCCTCAAAAACAAAGGTTCCGTACACATGATCGGCATGGTGATGGGTGTTGATCACATAGCGGATGCCGTTCTGCCCCTGGTCTGTGGCGAACTGGTGCACCTGACGCGCCTCGGCCGGAAAGGGCGTGGCGTCAATGACCACGGCGCCATCGGAGGTCAACACCACCGTTGACGTGACCTGCAAGTAGGTCTCGCTGATAAAGACGAATATATCCTCGGCTACCCGATCTCGTCTCAAGCTGGATCCTTTCTCAATGCTCACCTCCCAAAGCCGACAATTCCTCTGGGAGGTTCTGATATCTATTAGCCAGGAGAGGATAACACGGCATAGACTGGGATGTCAAACCCTTGATGCTCTCGCCAATTGCCCGCTTCCCTGAGCTCTGCTATACTCTGGTGGTTGAGCGTACTCTTGCAGAAAGGAACCACACGGGAACCCTCAAGTTGGTCCAAGGACGTCATCTATGGCATGATCCACATTGTTCCAGGCCTGGGCGGCCTGATCCTTGTTCTGAGGGGTATCTATGACCGCTTTGTCGAGGTATTGGGCAATCTGCTCGATCTGCATCGTTGGCGCGAGCACCTCGCCTTCCTATGGCCGCTAGGATTTTGATCGGGCTGGCCCGCCTGATTATCGCGGTATGGAGCGTTTTTCGGTAAAGAGCATGCTCTTTTTTATGGGTCCATTATTGGGTGCTATCCCCTCGGTTCGGTACTGCGCATGCACGATGAGCTGCGGCCTAGCCCGGGC
>SKLG01000305.1 GCA_007123335.1 Anaerolineae bacterium
CGGCGCAGGTTGCCGATGCCGGCAAAGCGCAGGCCGGCCGCCTCGATCCTCGTGCGCAGCCGCAGCAGGCCGATGAAATCATAGTAGCCGTCGCCCTCGGCGGCGGGACGGTGCGCCAGCATATCGGTAACGCCGAGCTGCTTGGCGAACTGCAAGTCGCCTTCGTGGAAATCGCCGAAATTGATGCCCAGTCGCATGATCAATGTCCTCCCAGGCTATGACATGGCGTGTCAGGATCGTAGGTAGGGCCGAGCTATGGCCACGGCCATTCGAGCACCACTTTGCCACACCGACCGGTCTCGGTTAATGCATACGCCTCGTCGGCTTGCTCGATGGGGAAGCGGTGGGTGATGATCTGCTCCGGCTTGAGGCCGTGGCGCAGGATGGTGCGCGTCATCGGATACCAGTCGGTGAGGGCGTAGGTGACGGTGCCGCAGATCGTGCGCAGGGCCAATTTGCCCCATTGCCCAAAGGGGCTGGGATCGATGACGGCGCCCGGCGCGCCCCCCGCCACGTACACGATGCGCGCCTGACGCGAGGTGACGTCGAGCATTGCCGCCTGGGCCGCCTTGTTGCCCGAGCTTTCATAGCCGACGGTGGCGCCCTCACCGCCGGTGAGAGCTCGGATGCCGGCGACGATATCCTCCTCCTGGGGGTTCAACAGCGCGTCGACGCCCACCTGTCTGGCCAGCTCCAGCCGCTCGGGGATCACCTCCACGCCAATGACATGGGCGCCCATCGCCTTGGCCCACATGACGCCCATCAGCCCCACCGGGCCGAGGCCAAAGATCACCACCGAGTCGTGGCACGTGGGCCGGACCTTGTCCAGCGCCGACCAGGCAGTGCCGCCGGCGCAGGTGAGCATCAGCGCGTCGCCAAAGCTCATTGACTCGGGGATGCTTAGCGCCATCTCCTCGCGCACGATGGAGTAGCCCTTTTGGTAGCGGTCCATCTTGCCCTGGTCGCGGCGGTCGAGGCAGAGGTTGGGGTAGCCGCTGGCGCACTGCTCGCAGTGAAAGCAGCCATAGCCCAGATAGACAAAGACGCGGTCGCCCACCTGCAAGTGCTCGGCGCCGGGGCCCAACGCATCCACCACGCCGACCAGCTCGTGGCCCTGCACCAGCCCAGGGTTTGTGGCGCGGGGCTCGGCGCGATAGGGATGCACGTCAGAGCCGCACACCCCCGCCTGAACCGCGCGCACCAACACCTGGTTATGTTGCGGCTCCGGCTTGTCCACCTCGCGCAGCTCGATGCGGTGATCGCCAATGACGACGACGCCTTTCATGGTTGGCCTCCTGTGGGAACGCCCAGGAATGAATTCCCGGTCTAATGAGCCAAAATGCCTTAAAATGCATTCGAATCCCTCCTAGATCATATGAACACGTTTTAACGTGTTTTTGTACGTTAGCCTGCGGATTTATCCGCAGTGCTAATCGCCGCGCACAGCCGATGATATCATACCTTATCTGTCTACACCACCACGACGGGATATCACGGGTGTGCCGAGCCTGGACGCTCACGGCTGCCAGATCGTCGCCGCGATGTGCTGATGGGGGCGGTCCCTGGTCGCCCAATAGTAGATGGCCACCAGCCGGCCATCGGCTCGCTGCACCAGGCGCGGGTAGCCGAGGTCCGCGTCCGCTTCCACCGACGCATAGTCGTCGCGCAGGACGCGCTCCTCCAGCCAAGACTCACCTTGGTCATCGCTCAGGCGGGCGATCAACTGCCACCGGGAGCGCTGGCCATACACGCAGCAGAGACGACCGTCGGAGAGGCGGAGCAGGGCCGGGGGATTGCCGTTGCGGTCGCCGGTCTCTCCCACGCGGCTCAGGAAGGACCAGCTCTGCCCGGCATCGTGGGACATATAGGCGTCGATCCAGCAGACGTCGGCGACCTGCCGACGCCGCAGGGCGGCCACGAGCGTTTGCGCCGAACACTGCACCACGCTCGGCATCACCGCCCGGTGGGGATCGGACCAGGGCACCATCCAGGTCAGGAATTGGAAGCTGAGGCCGCCGTCGCCGGTGCGCGCGCAAAAGGCGCGGTCGGCCATGCCGCTGTCGGGGCGCCGGGCGGATAGAAAGAACAGGCAGCGTTCCCCGCCTTCCACCAGATAGCTGGTGCGCGGGGTGAGCTCCAGCCCCTCGAGCTCCGGATGGCCGACCAGCCCGGCGAAACGGTAGGGGCCCTGCCACGTATCGCCAAGGTCGTAGGAGAAAAAGAAGCCGCCCCGCTTTTCCTCGGTGCCGTGGTACCCAGCGCCCACGACGCGTAGGGCCAAGCCAGGCCGGCCGAAGTCGATGGGCTCGATCAGGTCGGTGAGCTCCCCGCCGTCCCCCACATAGTTCGGCGGGTCCCAGGCCTGCCAGGTCTCTCCGCCGTCTCGGCTCCTGGCCAACAAGCTGTAGAACGGCGGCTCGATGTTGTGGCCGCTCTGTTGCCGGTAGCCGCCCTGGGTGAAACCGACCAGTATCTCGTCGTCCCAGCTCCATACGCCGTTGTTGGCGGGCCAGCCCGCAAAGTGGCCGTGCCGTCCATAGACGATGACGTGTTCCATCACGATCCCTTTCGTTGGTGAGGTGTGCTTGTTGTCGAGATCGCTGTTTATCCCCCTTCTCTGCTCACTTGTGCTCATTGGGGCGAACAGCAGCACACATAGCCCGATGATATCACAAATCGGTGCCCATGCCACCATGCCAAATCGACTCGCCCTTGCCTACGCCGACGGCTTGATGTACGATGGTCGCCATTGCGCCGCTTTGCTCCGTCGGGCAGCATGCCAGGAACGCGCCGGCGCCCGCTACTCGACGAAACATGCACAGGGAGGATGCCAACATGGATATCTATGATCGGCTGGGCGTGCGGAAGGTCATCAACGCCTGGGGCACGATCACGACGGTGGGTGGCTCGCTCATGCCTCCCGAGGCGTTTGCGGCCATAACCGAGGCGGGTCGCTCCTACGTCTGGATGAACGAGCTTCACGAAAAGGCCGGCCAATACATCGCCCGGCTGCTGGGGGTGGAGGCGGCCTGCATCAGCTCCGGTGCGGCAGGAGGGATGGTGCTGGCCGCGGCGGCCTGTCTCACCGGCACCGATATGGAGCGCATCTGGGCGCTGCCCGACACCGAGGGCTGGGCCAACGAGATCATTGTGCAGCGCGATCCGGGGCACAACTATGTTTACCAGGGGATGCACTACACCGGCGCGCGCCTGGTGCATGTGGGCACCCCGGAGGAGATGACCCTCGAGGATATCGAGGGCGGGCTGTCGGACAAGACCGCCGCGATTATGCTTTACTTTGACATTCGCCACCAACCCTCCATTCGCGACGTCGCGCCCATCGCCCAGCACGCCGGAGTGCCGATCATCGTCGACGCCGCCGCCGAGATGCCTCCGCGCCGCAACCTGACCCAACCGCTGGCGGATGGCGCCGATTTGATCGTCTTTAGCGGCGGCAAGGGGCTTCGCGGGCCACAGGCCACGGGGTTGGTCCTCGGACGGAGCGAGCTCATCGAGGCCTGCCGCCTGAACGCCAGCCCCTACAGCGCCATCGGCCGGCCCATGAAGGTGGGCAAGGAGGACATTGCCGCGCTGGTGGCCGCCATCGAGGTGTTCGCCGCCCGCGACGAAGCCGAGGAAATGGCCGAGTACCAACGGCGCGCCGACCGCATCGTGGCCCTGCTGGAGGGCGTGCCGGGGATAACGGCGCAAGCGCTTCCCGACGACCCCAGGGCGCGGCCGGTGGTGCCGAGGGTGTACATCGATTTCGCGCCCGACTTTGGACTGACCGGCCGTCAGGTTCGCGAGGCGCTGCTGGCCGGCGATCCCGCCATCGTGATCGGCGAGATGAGCGCCGGGGTGTCGGTGGCGGTGCTGCTGCTCGATGAGGATTGGCAGGTCGACGAGGTGGGCATCAGGCTGCGCGAGGTCTTGAGTTCGGCGCCATCCGCGTAGGCACAGTCTCGGGCATGCGGCTGCAGGACGACTAGCGGCGTAGAGAATGCCGCCAACATAGGTGTTCAGCTTGAACCGAAATGCACAAGATCTGTGTGCCTAGACCTTTGACGGGTCCAGTTCAGCGCGGTATACAATCATGCATCACTATAGGAGAAAACATGTCCGCACAGTGGTATCTGGCTCGTCAGGGTAACCGGTATGGCCCGTATAGCTGGGA
>SKLG01000474.1 GCA_007123335.1 Anaerolineae bacterium
CACGCCGACGTTGGGCGAGATGGTGGTAAAGGGATAGCTGGCCACCGCGGCGCCGGCCTGGGTCAGCGCGTTGAACAGCGTCGACTTGCCCACGTTAGGCAGACCAACCAACCCGAGTTGTAGCGGCATCAGACCTCCTGAGAATGCACCTTACGAGCGCAGGGATCGCACTTCACCCTTATTCGTCGTCCATATCCCCCAAGAGATCGCCCAGCGCGTCCCAGGCGTCATCCAGAGGGATGAAGGGCCGTTCTTCAAAGTCGCTGGCGATCTCTTGGAGGTGTTCCCGTACATGGAGATCGGGCTTTTGCCGGTCGATCTCGTCCACCTTGGCGTCCCAGGCCTCAATCAACTCCTCGGCACGGGTCTCCAGGTCGCTCAGGTCCAGGCCCAGGTGGAACATGTAATCGATGCGACGCATCAGGTCGTACCAGGCCTTCCAGTCCTCATCCACGCGCATCGACTGGAGCATGAGGCTCTGCTGCGAGAAATCATAGGCCGGGGCAAAAGCGTAAAAGACCACGAATTCGATCTGCCGAGATTCGGCCCGATGCGCCAGATAGGTGCCGATGGTAGAGCCGCCCTCGTAATTGGAGAAGCGACAGGCATAACGGTTCAACTCGGCCTTCATCTCGGGCAGGCTGTAGGCGCACGAGACCTCGCGGTCCTTGTCGTAGGGCATGGCGCCAAACACCCCACCGACGGCCACCACCCGCTTGACGCGTAACGCCTCCACGATGTCGAAAAAAGCGTCGGCGTAGCGGTCCTCGTTCCAGTGAGGCTCGTCACCAACAAAGATCACGAGGCCTTTGCCATTTACCTCGGCGTAATAGACATCGTTGCTGTGCGAGGTCATGCTCTCGCGATAGCCGTCGACCAGCTTGACCTCCGGCCTCAACAGATGATGGGTGCCGGGAATCTGAAAGAGATAGAACCCCTCCGGCTCGATCTCGCCGATCTTGACGGCGCCGGTCATCTCGATGAGATACCAGGGCAGGCTGGAGGAGATCTCGCCGGCATCGGCCCATTGCTGCCAGCCGGCGATCATCACGTTCTCGAGCTCCAAGGGCTTTTCGTAGAGCTTGACTGCTGGATCCATGCGATCCTCCTCGGTACAGATAACCGTTCTCTATCCAGAGCGCTGTCTTCTCTGCCCTCACCAAGGGCACCGCCTCCCACATAACAGGCTCTGTTGTCTCTCCGGGGATGCTGCCCCCATTGTGCCCCTGTTCCGATGGAAGGTCAAGCCTCAGCCTGGCATCTGGCAGGCGCCGCTGGTTTGGGCATTCCCAGGAGTGTGATACAATGGACATTCAAGATTCCGTGTAAAGGGGGCCTCAACGCGAGATGAAACATCTGATCGTGATGTTCAAAGGTATGGCCTTTGGGTTGAGCAATATTGTGCCGGGGCTAACCGGCGGAGCGATTCTGATCATGCTGGGCGTCTATGAAGAGTTTGTGGACGCCCTGGGCAACTTTTTCATCAACCGGTCGCGGCGCAAAGCCTATCTCATATTTCTGGGATCTTTGGGGCTGGGCGCGGGTATTGCCATCCTGCTCTTTGCCCGATTGATGACCTGGCTTTTGGCCCAACAGCCGGCGTTGATGATGTTCTTCTTCATGGGGCTCTTGTTAGGCACGATACCGTCATTATTCAGTTTGCATGATGACTTGCACTTTACACCACGACGCGGCGTGGCCGCGCTGGGCGGGCTGGCTCTGGTGGTGCTCGCCAAAGCGGTGGGACAACAAGGTTCCCAGGCCATATCGATGGCCGAGTCAGGCAGCCTTGTAAGCCTTGTCTATGCTTTTGTGGCCGGCTTTTTCGCCGGAGGCGCCAACGTGTTGCCGGGCATCTCTGGGGCCTATATCATGTTGTTGACCGGCATGTATGGCCCGATCATGGAGGCGATCTCGGCGTTGAGCCGTCTGGTCATTCACTGGGAGGTGCTGGTTCCCAGCGGAATAGGCATCGCGCTCGGGCTTGTCGGCTTTTCCAAGATGATCGACCTGGCGCTCAAGCGCGCCCCGGCTATCAGTTGCTACGTGATTCTAGGACTGCTGCTCGGATCGGTGTACGGGCTTTGGCACGCCGATTCGTTGAACGCCCACCCTGTGGCCCTGGCCCTATGTCTGGCGCTAGGCATCGCCATCCCCCTGGCCATGGGCAGACGCTCAGGCCGGGCTGCTCTGGCCGTGCGCGGCGCAGGAGGCGCGGCGCCCAGCGCTGGCGAGGCCGCCGATTTGTAACGTATCAACGCTGATTCATGATCAGCGGCAGGCGCAACAGGCTCATCGGCGCGACCGGGGGCTCGGGCACCGTGCCATAGCGCAGGACACCGCTCTGTCCTGCGGCATAGAGCAACGGAGCGACGTCATCGGTGGCGGCGATGATCTGGCTCAGCCGCAGGCTGGGTAGGCCATCGTTCAGCGGATGCCAGGTGAGGCCGCCATTCAGCGAGCGAAATACGCCATCCTGTTTGCCACTCACATAGACATTGGCCCGCTCTGCATAGTTGGGATGCAGAACGACGCTGCTCAGATCCTGCCCCAAAAGCCCGGCAAAGTCCCAGGATTGGCACAAGTCGGCGGAGCGGAACAGGCCTGCGGTGGTGCTGGCAAAGACCCAGGTGAGGTTCCCAAAGCCGACGCCTCGCGCCAACCCCTGAACATGCGGCGTCTCGAGCCCCTGCGACGCGGCATGCCATGATCTGCCACCATTGTGAGTGATATAGGCGCCACCGCCCCAGGTGCCGGCCATCAAACGCGCTCCGTCGCCCACACCGTCGATCCAGAGCAGCGCCGTCGTATGCAAGGTGGCCAGGCCCGCCGAGCGCTGCTGCCACGATGCGCCGGCGTCTGGCGAGTAGTAGACGCCGCCTTCGGCAGTGGCCAGCCAGATGTCGTTGGCGTTCGCCGAGAGCGCCAGAGCGAGCACATTCAACACGTCAGGAGTCGCCTCGCTGGTCTGCCAGGTGCGCCCCTGGTCCTGGGACAGGTATAGCCCCCCAGAGGTGGCCGCGTAGGCGGTATTCGCCGTGAGGTCAGTAGGGGCGAAAGCAATGGCGTTGATCCGGGCGTTATCCAGGGTTGTCATCTGCCAGGTCGCGCCGCCATCAGGCGAGCGATAGAGGCCACTTGGCCCGCCAGCCAGCACCATGGGCTGCCGAGCAAAGGAGGGAGCCGACGCCACCGTGTCGATGGCGACGCCGAGCAAGCCGTCGTTGCGCGCAGCCCAGATGACGCCGCCGTCCATCGAGAGATACAGGCCGCCGCTACCCCCGACATACAGCCCCGGCCCAGTGGCCACGATGGCATCCACCGCACCCGGCAGCGTCTCGGCCTCTTGCCACGACGCGCCACCATTGGTTGAGGCGTAAAAACCCTCATCAGCGCCTAGATAGAGACGTCCCCCGCCGTCATAGTCGGGGGCAAAGGCCACGGCGTGCACCACCTGCTCCTCCATCCACGGTCCCGCCCAGCTCTGGCCACCGTCGGAGGAGAAATAAGCCCCCGCCAGGGTGCCCACCAAAACGCTGCGATCCCGCCCATAGAAGGGCGAGAGGGCGACAGCGAGCACCGGCTGGCCGCTCAGCGACGTCGTCGCCCAGGTTTCGCCGCCGTCGTCAGAGCGATAGAGGCCAATGGATGTACCGCCAAAAGCCACAAAGGGCGAGCCGGCTTGCGCTGAGACAGCTACCGACAGCGCCGTCACCGATGGCCCGACGGGAAACCAGCGTTTGCCGGCGCTGGATGTCCGCGCAAACCCCCGACCCGTGGCCGCCAGCAGCGTCTGATCCGACGCGAAATCTGACGAGATGGCCAGGTCGGTGACCGATAGAGAGGATAGGCCGGTGCTCCAGGACGACCAGGTCTGCCCGCCATCGTCGGAGCGCAAGATGCCGTTCTGGGTGGTGGAGAGAAAGACCAGCCCGTCCTGAGCAAAGGCCGGGCTCAGGGCCAGGGCCGAGATGGTCAGATCGGCGGGCAGGTCCTCCACGTGGTTCCATTGCTCGCCACGATTCGTCGAGAGGAATAGCCCACCGTTGGCCGTGCTGGCCAGCATGGTGCCATCGCGAACGAAATCGGGGGATAGCGCCACGGCCAACACACGGCCACCATAGGGTCCCATCGCTTGCCAGACCGGTGCTTGGGCCAGGCTAACGGGCGCC
>SKLG01000007.1 GCA_007123335.1 Anaerolineae bacterium
CATCGAGGTAGGGGCCCAACAGCTCGTCGATGCGTCCAATCCCCGACCAGTTGCCGCAGAGCCGCTGAAAGGCGTGCTGAAACCAAAGCGATTGCAGGGCTTCATAGAAGGTGCGCGCCGGGTACTCGGGCACCTGGGCCAGAGCATCACGCACGCGGACGTATGTGGCTCGCGTCTCTCCATCGCTAGCGGCGATGCGCTCCTCCAGCAGGGTGAGGTGGCGCTGACGCCAGATCTCGGCTGCATCCAGACAGCCGAGCATGGCCTCTAGCAGGTCCACGCCTTGCGCATCCATCTCGCCATAATCGGCATCAAGCCCGTTCAGGCGCTCCTTGATCTGGTGACGCAGGCCAATATAGCCATGATCAAGCACTCGCTTCCAACCGAGGGTGACATGGCTGGTGCTATGGCTGCCCAAAACCGGCGTCAAATGATTGGCTGCCTCCAGCAAAGTGGCGGAGCCGACGATGGCTTCTCTATCGAGCACACGTAGGGGAGCTTGCTCTGCAATGACCCGCGCCGCTAAGGCATAGCGCTGATTCTCCGATAGCTCATCGACATCGCCTTCTTCGAAACCGAACCTGGCATTGCGCATGGCGCGGCCATGCTCACCTGCCAGGGCGCGGGCGGCGAGTTCGTGCACCTCGCGACTGAGCCGAGACAGCGAACGCTGCATCTCGGTGTGCGTGGCGATAGCCATCAAACCTCCTCGACGTGTCTAGTAGACGCGATCGTATACGGGATCTTCTCCCACCCAGCGCCCCGAGGGCACCGCCGGGATCTGAGCACGCTCCTCGGGGCTGAGATCGATCTGCAAGCCACCCAGCGTATCCTCCAGTTGATCCAGACTACGCGCGCCAACAATGGGGCAGGTGATCCTTGGCTCACCCAACACCCAGGCCAACGCGAGCTGGGCCGGCGTGACGCCGCGCTCGGACGCCTGTCCCACAAACCGCTCCACCACATCCAAAGCCTGCTCGGTGTAGTAACGTTGATAGTAGACATCCAGCGCCTCAAGGCGTGCGCCTTCGGGCAGATCCTGGCCTCGGCGATATTTGCCGGTGAGCATGCCACCCGCAAGCGGGTTGTAGCAGATTACTCCCAGGCCCTCTTCAGCGCACAGCGGCAACACCTCGCTCTCGATACCGCGATTGAGGGCGCTATAAATCGGCTGAATGCTGGTAAAGCGCGACCAACCATTTTCCCGCGCCAGTTGAAGATACTTGGCCAGATGCCAACCCTTGAGATTGGAGCAACCAATATAGCGCACTTTGCCCTGTCGCACCAGGTCGTTCAGCGCCTCGGCTGTCTCTTCAGGCGGCGCCTCGGTATCCCAGCGATGGATCTGGTACAGATCGATCACGTCGGTCTGCAGGCGGCGCAGGCTGTCCTCCACCCCCCTGAGGATGTGAATCCGTGAGAGGCCGCCGTCGTTGGCGCCAGGCCCCATCTCGGTATAGACCTTGGTGGCCAACACCACCTTGTCGCGCATGTCCCGCTTCTTGATCCAGCGCCCGACGATCTCTTCCGAGCCGCCCATCGAGTACTGATCGGCTGTATCCAAAAAGGTGCCTCCTAGCTCGACAAAGCGATCCATCAGCTTGAAGGAGGTCTCTTCGTCGGCCTCGCGACCAAACGTCATCGTACCCAGGCAGATTTTGGATACCTTGAGCCCAGAGCGCCCCAAACGCAATACTTCCATGACGTCCCCCCATATATCAAGAGCCACAGTCCTGTGGCTATTTAAACACAGGATCTACGCCCATGCAACACGCGCCACGCGCAGGCTTTGCCAGGGGTGCGACACACGATCGTTCAGAAGATGATCTGGGCAAGCAGACCTGTCAGGGCAAAGATGCAGACAAGATATCGACCCATCCTACGCTCCAGTTACGGCCGGTCCAGGGAAGGGGGTTTCTGGCCAGCGGAAGAAATCGGGAGCGCGAGGGATCATAGAGCAGGATGTGGACGCTGTGGCGACCCGCCGGCGCATCGGGAGGCACCGTGAGCAGCACCATCCCCCTAACCAATTGGCCCGGTTGCCACTGAGTCGTGCCCAGATCGACGCCGCATGGGCTGTGTTCGCTCGTATGCCATACGGTACCGTCGGCATCACGCCAGTTCACCACGAGACGATAATCCGTCGGCACTGGACGCCTGGCCCGCCAGAAGAGCTGCATCCAGATGCCCTCATCGGGCCGCATCGCGCCAGTGGAGAGATAGTGGGCCACGAGTTCGAGCTGTGCAAAGCGTGGCCGCCAACGTATGCTTTCTACGCCAAGCGGCAGACGCTCCTTCAGCGGTACGTGCTCCACTGGCCACGTAACCAGAACATGCCCCAGAGGCCAGTATGCGCGCTCCTCTTCCTGTGCTAAAGACGCAAAAGGAATAGGCAAGCCGCTCTCGGCATCATAGAGCCAGAGGCCAAGCTCATACAGGCCGGGAGGAGTGCCGTGATGCACATGCACATCGCTCTCCCAGCGGACGACGCCGTCGACAGGCCATCTGCTGGTCGGATAGCCGCCAATGAGATCGTTATCATGCTGGGCCCACACGATGCCCTCACGCATTAGCCGCATCGAGCCCTTGATCGATGACAAGGGGGCATCCACGCGAGCCATAACTTTTGCCGAGATGGTCTTGCCAGCCGGTACCGCCCACTCCCCGACAGGCTGCCCAGCCAACCATGTTGCGTTGGCCTCGTCGGCATGGATCTGGCGAGCGATGCCGTCGACGTCCCAATAGCGCACGGTATAGTCGGTCAGAGAAAGCCTTTCATCCCATGAGCCGCGAATAGATCCTGCGACAGACGCATCCTGCAAAGGAGACTGGGGCAATCTCGCCTCGACAGCCAGATAGGCGCCCGAGCTAGGATATCCCCGGTGCGCCAGTCTTAGCGTATTCTCTGCTAACCATTGACGCGTCCGCTCAGTAGGATCAGAAAACTGAACTCGGGCTTGGACGAACCACAGGCGGTCAAAAGTCTGGGCGACAGTCTCCAGTTCTTGCTCCAATCGCTCCTGCGTCCAACCCACCTCGGGCAACCCCAGTACAGGAAGAGGACCCTGATAATAGTGCTCAAAAGCGGTTAGGCTTTCGGGGCCGGCTACGATAATCGCGTCACCGACACGCTCGTTCGTGGCGATGAAATGAGCGACCTCCGCATAGGCCTCTTTTTGCTGGTAACGCTCCAGAAACTGGTAGCGCCCAATGGACATTATCATGCCTGCGGCAACCAGGGCCACCATCAGCAAGCCTATGCTGCGCCGCCAGCGATAGAGGGCATCGAGACCAATGGCCATCCCCACATAATAGCCCGAGCTGCCCAACATGGCATAGCGACTGTTCGTGTACAGGGGCACGGCGAAAGACAATGCCCACATGAGCAAGACTGGCAAAAGAGAAAAGCCAAGGAGGAGAACAAGCCCGGTATCAGCAACCTGTCTTGCATCATCCATGCTATCGGCATTACGGGCATATAGAGAAAAGAAACCGAACACGAATATGGCGCCGAAAACGATGTTCAGCCCCCACACCTGTCGGATGTTCACCGAAAGCCCCAGGTTGAACGAGTTGACCACATCGACGAGCATGATCCGCAACGGGACAGCCTGGCGATAGGTGCGCAACGCCGGAATCAGCCCCAACACCGCACGCCCGGCAGCGGCCAGAGACAAGAGTACAATGGGTACCAACAAGGCTCTGCGTTTCAGCGACCCAAGATGTCGCCAGCCTCTCTCAGGGAGCTGTCGCGCCGAGTGACTATGTGATCGTCGTCTCCACCAGCGAGCCATCACCAAGCCAAAATAGCACGGCAATGCCAACACAAATAAATAGTGGGTAGCAATGCCGGCAATGACCATCAGGAGGCATCCCGCCAGCCACCGCCAGTTGGGCGTATCAAGCTCGCGCCAGAGGCAGTAAAAGCCCAACAGGGCGAGGCTGGTGAGCGGTGTGTACATGCGCGCTTCTTGACCGTACCAGAGATAGAGCGGAGACAGTGTACCCAGAGAAGCCGCCAAAAGGCCGACCCTGACCGAGCGTAATCGCCGCCCCACCACGTACAGCAGGGGGACAAGCAATGTCACCGAAAAAGCCGAGGGCAGACGCAGCACCAGATCGCTCTCGCCGGCGATACGGATGATGAGGCTCAGGACG
>SKLG01000018.1 GCA_007123335.1 Anaerolineae bacterium
TTCATCGCCAACACCTTGGTGATGGCGGCCGTCAACGACGTCTTGCCATGGTCCACGTGACCGATGGTGCCAATGTTTACATGCGGCTTGGTTCGCTCAAATACTTGCTTGCCCATCCAGCCATGACCTCCTGGTGTATCTTGTTGCTTGTCGCGCTACCGAGCGCGGGCTCATATCAAAGAGCCCACGATGGGACTTGAACCCATGACCTCATTCTTACCAAGAATGTGCTCTACCGACTGAGCTACGTGGGCATCGAACGCGAACTCGACGTACAGGTGGGCAGGGAAGGATTCGAACCTCCGAAGGCTGAGCCAACTGATTTACAGTCAGTCCCCTTTGGCCGCTTGGGTACCTGCCCTCATGAACAGCTGATTATAGTCTCTTGTCGCCAATTCGTCAAAAACGGATGCGCCATCGCGCCCAGTCAGAAAGCATTATAGGAGGATTGTTGAGAGGTGTCAAATGCCATTTCGGTCGCCTTCGGTCATTCGCTTGAGCCTTATGGCGTCGCATGTTATACTGTGTGGGCTGGCCTATGTGATTGGAGAAGACGATGAAAAAACACTTTTTGGGGTTGATGCTGATTGCTCTTTTTCTCGCGGCTTGCGCCGCGCCGCGAGAATCTGTGTCGACTCCTGCCATTGCTGAACAAACCCCTGTAATGGTCGAGGCGGCAGCGGCGACGCCGACACCGACGCCGTCCCATACACCATCAGCGACTCCTACCGAGACGCTGATTCCACCGACGCCCACGCCCACCGCGACACTAACGCCGGTTCCGCTCAGGGCTTGGATTGATCCGGCGCTGCCGGATGACGTGCGCTCGCTTGTCGATGGCGCATTGGATAAGCTCGATGTCCTGTACACGCATACGGCCGATCAGGCCGATGTGCGCGTAGGAGCCGATCTGTCGCACACGATCCTTCATCGCACCTACGCTCTGGTAGTACCCTTTCCGACACTGGTGGATGAGGTATCGTGGGCCGACGTGCGCAGCTTTTGGGCCGGTGAGGAGGGTGCGTTGACGGCCATCTCGCGCACGTCGCAGACACCGACGCTCTATATCGCTGTCGACGATCTGGATATGATGAAACTCTTGTTGGGCGAGCCCGCCGAGGAGGCGCCTATCGAGGTTGCCGCTCGCGGGGAGCTGAGCGATAGCGCCTGGAATGCGCGTCCCCATGCCTGGGCTATCGTGCCCTTTGACCGTCTCAAGCCCCAGTGGAAGGTTCTGCACATCGATGGGGTAAACGTTCTGGAGCGAGAGCTTACCGACTATCCACTCGCCAGTCGTATCGGCGTGGAAGGATCCGCTGCCGACGAGTTCTTGGCCGTGCTACTCCCTGACGGTGAGCCGCTCATCAACCGTGACGAGTCCAGGATGACCAGTCTGATCATGACCGGCGTGACGGCCATGGTGAGGGCCATGGCCCACGAGATGGAGGTGCATGGGGTGCTCTATCCCGCCGAGTACGTCGGCCCGCTGTTGCGCAGCGGCGATATCACCCACATCAGCAACGAGATCCCCTTTGCCGCAAACTGTCCGCCGCCCGACCGCGCCTCCAAGTCGTTGGTCTTTTGCAGCGACCCCAAGTATATCGAACTGATGCGTGAGGTGGGCACCGACGTCGTCGAGCTCACCGGCAATCATTTTCAGGACTATGGCTCTGAGGCCACCTTGATGACGTTAGAGATGTACAAAGAAGAGGGCTGGCCCTACTTTGGCGGCGGGGCGAATCTGGAGGAGGCCCGCCGGCCCATCACTATGACGCACAATGGCAACACCTTTTCCTTCATGGGCTGTAACCCGGTAGGGCCGCACTATGCCTGGGCCACCGAGGATCGTCCGGGCGCCGCGCCCTGCGATTACGAGTATATGTATGCCGAGTTGGAGCGGCTTAAGGATGAGGTGGACGTGCCCATCGTCACCTGGCAGTATTGGGAGTTCTACCATTACAGGCCCACTCCGCAGCAGCAGGCGGACTTTCGCGCCATGGTTAATGCCGGGGCCAAGATCGTCTCTGGCAGTCAGGCGCACCACCCGCAGGCCATCGAGTTCTATGACGGTGCATTTATCCACTATGGGCTGAGTAATCTCTTTTTCGACCAGATGTGGTCGTTGGGCACTCGACAGGTGGTCATCGATCGGCATACGATCCACAAGGGGCGACACCTCTCCACAGAGTTGTTCACCTATATGATCGAGAACTGGTCGCAGCCGCGGCCAACGACGGACCAAGAGCGAGAGGAGTTGCTCATCGCTGTATTTGGCGCCAGTGATTGGTAGCGGGGGGATGCCCGTGCCACATGGGTTAGCATGAAGATCATCACCAGCCACGAGCGCGCCGATATGGACGCTCTGGCGTCTATCTATGCTGCGTCGCTGCTCTATCCAGACTATGTGGCTGTGCTGCCTCAGAACCTGAACCGCAACCTTCGCGAGTTCCTGGCCCTCTATCGTGATCAGTTGCGCCTCGTTGGGCGCAAGGAGCTGGCCCGGCGGCGGATCAGCGAGGTGTTGCTGGTGGATACCCAGAGCATCGCGCCCTTGCGCGGCATGGATGCGCGTACCCGCATACGGGTTATCGATCATCATGAGCGCCAGCCGGACCTGGACCCCGATGTCGAGTTCGAGGGCGATCCGATAGGCGCGACGACGACCCTCTTGGTGGAGCGTATGCGCGCCCGAGAGACCAAAGTGGCAGGGGCAAAGGCCGAGTCAAGGCCGTCATCCGCTGCTGTGCGCCTGGATCCCATCGGCGCCACGTTGTTGTTGATGGGCATCTATGAGGACACCGGCTCTCTTTCGTACACGACGACGACGGCCCGCGATGTCGATGCCGCGGCCTGGCTCCTGGCGCAGGGCGCCGATCTGGAGCTGGCCAACGAGTTCCTGCACCATCCTCTGTCGCCGGCGCAGCGCGACGCCCTGGCCGCGCTCATCGCCAACAGCACCGTGCACACCATTCAAGGGCGCAGCATCTGTATCTCGACCATCGCCCTCGATCAGTATGTCGATGAGCTGTCCAGCATCATCCACCCGATCATGGATGTGTACGAGCCCGATGCCTGTTTTCTATTGGCCGAGCACGAGGGCGATGTGCAGATCATCGCTCGCAGCAACACCGACGCCATAGACGTGGGGCATCTGTTGCGCGGCATGGGCGGCGGGGGCCATGACAAGGCCGCAGCCGCTCTTGTAGAGGATGAGCGATTGGATGCCCTGGTCGCCCGACTTTTGGATGCCCTGGAGGAGCAGGTGCGGCCGCCCACCCGGGTGCGGGCCATCATGTCCACGAATGTGCACACGCTGAATCTGGACATGTCGGTGCGCGACGCCGCGCGGCTGATGCGCCGCTATGGCCACGAGGGCTTTCCCGTCGTCGAGGGCGAGCGCCTGGTGGGCATCCTGACGAGGAGCAACGTCGATCGCGCCCTGCATCACCGCCTGGGCGACAGGCCGGTGCGCAGCATTCTGCACACCGGGCCGCTCCACGTGGTGCCCGACGATCCGGTGGATGCTGTGCAGCGGGTGATGATCGAGCACAGTCTGGGGCAGGTGCCGGTGGTGGAGGAGGGTCGCTTTGTGGGCATTGTCACCCGCACCGACTTGATCAAGCTGTGGACGCCGATGGAGGATACTTCCCAGGCCCGGGAGCTGCGCCAGCGCATGGAGGAGGCGCTGCCCGAGGGGCTCCATGCGCTGCTGCTGCGCGCCCGCGACGCCGCCAACGACCTCGGCTATTCCCTCTATATCGTCGGCGGGTTCGTTCGCGATCTGCTGCTGGGCACGCCCACGCTGGACCTCGATTTGGTGGTCGAGGGCGATGCCATCGCCATGGCGCGCCATCTGGCGCAGGACATCGGCGATGGCTTGACGGCGCGGGTGCGTAGCCATTCCCGCTTTGGCACGGCCAAGATCATCCTCGAGGGGGAGCGTCCGTCCGGCGTGCCATCCAGCCTCGATTTCGTCACTGCCCGCACCGAGTTCTATGAGCGGCCCACCGAGTTGCCACATGTGGAGCGCAGCTCTATCAAGCAGGACCTCTACCGCCGCGACTTTACCATCAACACCATGGCCATCTGCCTGGACCGCGAGCGCTATGGCGAGCTGCTTGATTTCTATGGCGGTGAGAGAGACATCCGCGAGGGGCGCATCCGCGTGCTGCACAACCTGAGCATGGTGGAGGACCCCACGCGCATCCTGCGCGCCGTGCGCTTTGAGCAGCGCCTGGGCTTTGCCATCGAGGAGCGCACCGCCGAGCTCATCGACGACGCCCTGGATCTGCTGGAAGACATGAGCGGCGAGCGCCTGCGCAACGAGCTGTATCTGATCCTCAAGGAGCGCGCGCCGGAAAAGGCGCTGCTGCGCCTGGCGCAGTTGGGCGTGTTGGAGCGGCTGCATCCCGAGCTGAGAGTGGGCCGCGAGACGGCCGAGCTCTTTGGCCGGATGCGCGAGCGCTTTGTCGACTGGTTGGCGGATGACGAGAGTAACGGTGAGGAGACGCCGAGTGATGATGAGTTGGCGTCAGAGCCCACGTCTAATGCCCTCTCGCGCTGTTACCTGGCCCTGTTAACCAGCACCATGTCGCCGGAGGCCCTGGACTCCTTCGTCGAGCGGCTGCGCATCACCCGGCGCGACGCCAGGCTGCTGGGTGAGGTGAGCTGCTTGCGCGAGGCCCTCGCCGACCTGCAGGCCGAGGTGATGCTGCCCAGCACCCTCTATCACCTGCTGCACCCCTTCTCCCGCGAGGCGCGCTTTGTGCTCTCGGTGCTCACCGATACAGAGCGGGTCCGCACCCGGCTCGAGCTGTACGAGCGGGAGTTGGCCGATGTCTCGCTGAGGGTCGGCGGCCTCACCCTGCGCCAGATGGGCGCGCCGCCGGGGCCGGTGTACGGCGTGATCCTGGAGCGGGTGCGCGACGCCCTGCTGGATGGCCTTGTGATCACCGAGGATGAGGAGCGGGAGCTGGCTCGGCGGTTGGTGCAGGCGGCACAGGTGAATGGGGAGCGGGAGCGGAGAAGGCGGTGAGGTTGGGCTGTCCGTGTGTGGCCCTACTTACCAATCTGGGCGCGGCCTACAACACGCTGTCAGAGCTGTCTGCTTCATCGCCAATTCTCTCCTTCTTGGATAACGGGTATAATAGGTGTTGGGCGTTGCCTGGCAGAATGATGGGTTGGATCTGCCTGTTGCGATGTCATAGTGCTGACCGGAGGCAAACGATATGCATACTCTGGACCGCATCACCATCGATCCCTCCGTCTGTCTTGGGCAACCGACGATTCGCGGGATGCGGATCACGGTGTCGGTGGTGCTCAAGATGTTCGCCAGCGGCAAATCGGTGGACGACGTGCTGAATGCCTACCCTGAGCTAGAACGCGAAGATGTACACCAGGCTATGCAATATGCGGCCTGGGTTGTCTCGGATCAGATTCAGCAGATACCCGCCTGATTGCTCCCAATGATGGACGAGCTGCGCTACTTGGCGGATATGAATATCTCGCCGCTGACGGTCTTTTCGTTGTTGAGCCGTTCTGGTGGGGCGCTTGCTACGCTCAGCGGGGAGATCATCCCGTTGTACCCTGGAGATGACGCAGCCGGTTGATCCGAGGCTATGGGGATGGACAACCGGCCATGCCATTATGCTAAAGCCTAGGTCAGAAAATCCTCCCTCGGCGGCGCAAAAGCGTCGATAAGCACGCTATCCTCCAGCGCCGTGGCGCCATGGGCCACATCAGGCTCTAGCAGGCAGCTATCGCCGGGCTCCAGCACCATAGTTTCATCGCCCACGGTGAACTCGACGCGCCCTGCCAGCAGGTGGGTGATCTGCTCGTGGGGATGTTGATGGGCGGCCACCGCTTTGCCCTCGGCGATCTCGATACGCACCAACATCAGTTTCTCGCCCGATTGGAGCACCGACCGGCGCACCCCTGGCTCGACTTGGACCGTCTTGCGTTCGTTGTTTCGCAGAAGCATCTTTTCTCCCTTCCTTTCTCTTTGTCTAGGTGCCGGGCAATTTCTGAATTGCCCGGCACCTCAGGGCTCGTGGCGCGAGCGTGGCATGAGCAGGCGCAGGGCGTTGTCGCGCAGGATGGCCCGGCGCGCCTCGTCCGAGATGTCGGCCATGATCACGCAGCCGATGGCATAATGGGGATCAAACCAGGGCAGGTCGCAGCCAAAGATGATCTTGTGCGCGCCCACCTGCCGCACCATCTCTTCGATCAGCCCACCCACGGCATAGGCCGCGGTCAGCTCCAAGTAGACGTTGGCGCAGCGGCGGGCCACCGCCATGCACTCCTCAAACTGGCCATGCCCCGAGTGCCCGGCCAAAAAGTCGACCTCGGGGTAGCGTTGTGCCACCTGCTCCAGCAGCTCCGGCCGGTCATAGGCCGACCCGCCCCAGGTGTGGGTCAACACCAGCAGGCGTCGGGCGGCGGCGAACTCTAAAGCCGGCCGATAGGCCTCGCCGGTGAGGGGGTAGGTGTGGTGACTGGGGTGGAATTTCAAGCCGACAAAGGCCGCCCGTCCCTCATAGCGCTCCAACTCCTGCCGGCCCTCGTCAGAGTAGTTCGGGTTATAGGTGAGATAGGCGTACCAGCGCCCTGGATGCCGGGCGGCGATCTCGGCGATCTCGGCGTTACCGCGCACCATGTCCACCAGCGCCGTGTGCCCGGCAGAGACGATGCGCTCCACGCCGCAGCGCTCCATGGTGGCCAGCATCTGCTCCGGGGTGTGGTTGGGCATATAGATGCCGCCGAAATGCCCATAGTGGGCGTGCAGATCGACGACCGGACACGAGGCGCTACGCCCCGCCTCCAGAAACTCGCGGACGATGGCCGAGTCGATCATAGCATCACCTCCGCCAACAGGCGCTCCAGGTTGCCGCCGGCGATAGCCTGGCGCGCCTCCTCGTCGATCTCGGCGCGGGCCACCATCAGACGTGGGCCGCCCATGCTGTGCTCCGGAAAGTGGCTCCCGTAGAGCAGCCGCTCCGGCCCATAGCGCGCCACCAGGTCGCGCAGGCCACAATCCAGCTCATAGCGCGAGATGTCCAGGTAAAAGCGCGGATAGTGCTCCAGGAAAGGCCGGAAGAAGCGATCCTCGCCCCAGGGGCCATGATGGGCCAGGATCAGCGTCAGGTCCGGGTACTGCTCCAGCAAGCGCGTAAGCATCCGCCAGGTGTCGGGCGGACGGGGGCCGCCGGCATCGCGGGGGATCAGCAGTGGGATGCGGCGCTCGGCGACCTCGTCTAGGAAGCCGCCAAAGGTGAAGCGATCCAGCAGGTAGCGATGCTGCTCGGCAAAGGCCCACAGCGCGCGCACGTTGGCCGCGGCCATTTGGCGAAAGAACTCGGGCGCCGGGGGGAGTTCATCGGTCTGGGGCGGCAGGATGGCCCAGGAACCCACCAGGCGCGGCTGGTCGGCGATGGCCTCGGCCAGGGCGGGGTTGCCCACCGCCGGCGATTGCTCGCTCATCAGCGCGTGGCGCACCAGCGCCCGCTCCACACCAAGGCGGTCCATCTCGGCCAGCAGCTCGGCTGCCGACGGACACGGGCGGATGAGGCCGTGAGCCGGCCTGCCGATGCTGACATTGCAGTCAAAGTAAGACAGAGTCTCCAAGGCGTGACTCCTTTGAGGTTGCGGCTCAGGGCAGCGTCAAGATCTCGGGCGCGTCCTCCGTGATCACGATGGTGTGCTCGAAATGGGCGCACAAGCCACCGTCACGGGTGGCCACGGTCCAATAATCGTCCTTGACAAAGAGGTCTGCCGGGCCCACGGTGACCATTGGCTCCAGGGCCAAGGTCATCCCCGGGCGCAGCGGCGCGCCACGGTCGCGGGTCCCCCAATTGGGGATTTGGGGATCCTCGTGCATGGTATAGCCCACGCCATGGCCGGTATACTCGCGCACCACCTGGTATCCCTGCCCCTCCACCCATTCCTGGATGCTGGCCGACACATCGCCCAGGCGGTTGCCGGGGCGGCAGGCGTCGATGGCCAGCCGCAGCGCCTCGCGGGTCACCTCGATGAGCCGCTGCGCCGCCTCCGAGATGGCGCCCACCGCCACGGTGACCGCCGAATCGCCGATGACCCCTTCCCAGGTGGTGCCACAATCCACGCTGAGGATATCGCCCTCCCGCAGGCGGCGTTGGCCGGGGATGCCGTGCACCAGTTCGTCGTTGATGCTGGCGTTGATCGTTGCGGGATAGGGGTGGCCGGGAAAGGTATTGTTGGGATAGCCGAGGAAGGCGGGTTGGGCGTCGTGGGCGCGGAGGACCTGGGCAGCGATGGCGTCAAGCTCACGGGTGGATACCCCCGGCTTGACCGCGTCGCACACCGCTTGCAGCGCCAACGCGTTGATGCGCCCCGCCTCGCGCATGGCTGCGATCTCGGCGGCCGATTTGCGAATGATGGCCACGCGCTAGACCTCGATGCCTTGAGGAGCGAGGAAGGTCAGGAGCGGCGTCTCCATGCCGGCCTCCTCAGCCAGCGTCAACAGGTGTGCGTGGGCGCGGCGCAGCTCGTCGTCGGACGAGCGCACCATGTCGTCGACGACGGTCTCGACCCAGTAGGGAAGACTGGCGGCGCGTACCAGCAGACGTTGCAGCCAGCGGGGACCCTGCAACGCTGCCTTGTGCGCAGCGGGTGTAACCGGTGTGCCGCTGGCTTCGAGCACCGTCAGGGCCTCGCGGAGCGCGCCGAGATAAAGCATGATCTCGCCGCTGTCCCTCGCCATGGCGCGCACACCGCCGTTACGTCGCACGACGCCGGCAAGGGCGACCCGCATAGCCGCATGGGTGCGCAGCCAGGGGAGCATCTGTCGTTGGATTTCAACCTTGAGGCCGGCATGACGTAGCACCGCCGCCGCCTGTCGCAATCGGGGCGTGCTGCTGCCGTCTGATTCGCCGAGGATGGTGGCTCCGGTCCACAGGGGCAGGCTATAGACCGTGTCTTGCGTCCGCGAACCGCCGGTGGCGGGAAAGCCCAAGAGCACCGATGGCTCGCCCAACGCCTGGATCAGCGCGCCGACGATGCCAGGGTCGCTCTGCATGAAAACCACCGGCGTGGTGGGATCGAGGCTCTTGAGGGTATCGAGCATGTCCATCATCTGGGTGGAGCGAACCGCCACGATGACCAGGTCAAAGGCTGCGCCGTGGGGCAGAGCAGAGACGACGCGCACGGGAGCTGGGCGTTGGGCCCAACGCAGGCGCCGGCGGGTGAGGAGATCGCGCACGATCAACCCACGGTCGCGCAACGCTACATAGCGCCCTCCACGGGCCAACAGTGTGACGTCCATGCCCGCCCTCGCAAGGTAGAGGGCATAGGTGCTGCCGACGACGCCGGCGCCCAGCACGGCGACCTGTACCATCTGGTTGCGAGCGTGTCTTTGGGCCTTTTGTCGCTGCTGGTGCACGAAAGCGGCAGCGGCGAGTCCGGCCAGGCCCACTCCGCCCAAGAGACCTAAAAGGCGATAGGGCGATGGGCGTGGCCGATCGCTGGGCATCGTCGGCCTCCCGCTAGAAGCAGCCGATCTGGCAGGGGCGTACACGGAGCTGCATCGCCTCGGCGATGTTGCCCATCTGTAGGCGAGGATACTTGTGGGCCTCGGCTGTGGCCCACACATCAGCGCACGAAACTTCGCCGTTATGGGCTTTGGAGGAAAGATCTTGCTCAATTTCAGACGGCACTCGCTCGGCAGAGTGCACAATTTTGCTCTTTCCTTCTAACTTTGGGCCGTACCCAAATAGGCCGAGCTGGCAACGAAAAAAGCGCAGGTTCGTGGAGCGGTTGATGACACGGCTGACCTCTAGTGCCGAGAGTTCTAGCTTGGCGGCGATGCGGTGAGCATCGGCACAAGCCAGCTCGCCATCTACGGCCATTTCTAGAGCCATGTCAATGATCTGTTGCTTGACCTCTGGTTCCATGATGCCTCCTTGGCGTGAGGTTGTGTCTACGTCGACCCTTATTCTACCCCGCTGCGTGTGGCGAGGCAAGCGCGCCAAGCACGCAGATACGCATAACCACCTGCGTCTCAAGAGCGGTGGAGATGCGGTATATATTGTAGACGTTAGAAGGCACCCAAAAGTTCCGGCTTGTGCCTTTGTGGGTTGTGGGCTTGATTGCCTGACCAGCAATTCGATGGGTATGGAGACAGGCTATGTCCGAGTCGGAACTCGCGAAATGCCCCTTGACAACCCTTGGATGTCCGGTTATAATAATTATAGGACATAGGATGAAGCATACACCGTAGCAAGGATGTCCATGATGGCCCGGTACAAGACCGTTGAGGAGCTGACCGCCGAGTGGCAGGCTGATCTGTCAGAAAAAGTGGCGGCAAAGCAAGTGGCGAGGACCACCTGCGAAACCTATATGCGCGGCGTAGAGCGCTACCTACATTGGTGTCGCCAAGAGCGCGTTAGGTGGCAAGAGACCGAGTCGATTGGTCGATGGAGATCCAGCCTCTTGCGGCAAGGGTTGAGCGTCGGCTCGATAAATACATGGTTCGCCGGCGTGAGGGCCTTTTTCTCCTGGGCGGTTGAAGCACGCTCTGTAGGACATGATCCTACGCTGAGCATGCGCACCTTGGCTCGTCCAGAAGGAGGCGAGCCTGCTGGACGGGTGCCGCTGACGGATCGCGAGGTGCTGCGGGTGCTGGCTCAGCCGGATAATAGCGAGATCGGTCTTCGAGACAGCGCCATTCTGACCTTGATGGTGTACGCCGCAGCACGAACGGTCGATATTCAGCGGGCCGCTGTGGGCGATGTTAAAGAGAGCCCGGATGGCGCCTATGCGCTATCTGGAGATAATGGTCAGGAGAGTTTGGCGATCGTACATGCCCATGCGGTGGCTGCGTTGCAGAACTGGCTTGAGGTGCACCCCATGGCCGATAGCGTCGAGGCCCCGCTCTT
Organism: Anaerolineae bacterium; assembly: GCA_007123335.1. Classification (GTDB taxonomy): domain Bacteria; phylum Chloroflexota; class Anaerolineae; order UBA1429; family UBA1429; genus SKLG01. The sequence goes on from SKLG01000018.1 coordinate 10,911, forward strand.
TGTGGCTCTGGGTAATCGGGCACGAGGGAGCCGACTAACGGCCAGAGCGATCCGACGCCTGGTGCGAGGCCACTTGGTAAGCGCCGGGATTCGCGATCCGCAAAAGACTGCGCAAAGTTTGCGTAGCAGCGCCATCTGCAACGCGCTACGACAAGGGCAAACTCTCGAACAGGTGCGAGCCATGTCTCGCCATCGCGATCTGGCGAGCTTGTCGGCGCACCTATCCGACGTCCAGAACAATGGCTTGGGCGGTGAGGAAGAGAGAGGGCTTTTGATAGTCCACGCCTCAGCCGCCATCGACTATGACGCTTCCCCCACTGACGATGATGGTCGATCTGCCGGGCCAGAACGGCGCACGACGAGTGCGCGTGCTACTGACAAGATATATGAAAAGCACAGTTTTGTGGGAGGTGTATGATGTCTCTATCACGTTGGGATCCCTATCGGGAATCTGTTTCGCTGCGTGAGGCTATGAACCGTCTCTTTGATGAGAGCTGGCTTGGCCCCTCTTGGTCGAGGGAAGGCGATGGTGACGCGCAGGGAATCTTTGTGCCGATGGACGTGGTCGAGAAGGATGACCAGATCGAGATTACCGCGCCCCTTCCTGGCCTCAAGCCGGAGGATGTGGATATTCGCATCACCGGCAACATGCTGACGATCAAGGGCGAGTTCCGTGAGGAAAAAGAGGAGGAGCGTGGGACCGTCCATCATCGCGAGCGACGCTATGGCTCGTTCCAGCGCGCCATGAGGTTGCCGATGAGCGTGGATACGTCCAAGGCCGAGGCTACCTTTGAGGATGGCATGCTCACCCTCAGCTTACCCAAGACAGAAGAGGCCAAGCCGAAACAGATTGAGGTCAAGGCCAAGTCCGACTCCAAGTAGGCCAGGCCTCTTGGCTGCTAGGAATGCCATCGGGTCTTGAACAGAACGAGAGCAGAAGCGCCAGGGCGATTGTCGCCCTGGCGCTTCTGTTTGGCAGGAGTTGTGAAGAGGCAAATGGACCAAGCGCTTCAATATGACGAAAGCGAGCGCTGCGCGCGCAGCGTGATCGGGTGCAGCAAGTCGTTGACCCCTTGGCCGCACAGTCACTGGAGCCGATTACGATGAACGCGCGGCGAGGTCTGCTTGCGAGATTGGGTGAGCGGGTCCGAAAACGCCGTTGTGACCGAGCGGCGTTCTAGAGGTTGCGTGAAGGGATGGCGGCTTCTACAATGCGTCCCAACGATTTCGCGGCTGCATCAGCATAGGAGCGTACACCTCATGACCAGATTTCTGCACATCGGCATGGACGGGATGAGCATGCCCTTCCTCAAACGCTTTCTGGGAGAGGGCATCCTGCCCACCTTTGCGTCGCTGGTGGATCGTGGCACCATCAACTGCCTGATGCCCTCCATCGCCGCCTGGACGCCGACCAATTGGGCGGCGCAGGTCACCGGCGCGCATCCGGGCGCTCACGGCCTGGGCGGATGGACGCGGCACCATCGCCGCGATCCGTTGAGCGTGGCGCCCATCGAGTCGTGGGAGTTTCGCGAGTGGCAGGCCGAGACGGTGTGGCAGGTGGCCGAGGAAGCCGGGCACAAGGTGCTGATCACCAACTATCCGGTGGCCACCTGGCCCAGCCCGGTGGAGCAGGGCTATGTCGTCGCGCCTGGGTTTCGCTACCCGCCCTTTGTTCTCGCCGATCCCGGGCTGTTCTACGCCTCTCCGGCGGTGGAGGGCGCCGACGCCCGCGACGGCGCTGCTCGAGGGCGCACCGTCGATGTGGTTGAGGAGGGCGCGCCTCCGGGCAGCTATCCCTTGCCGCTTAGGGCCGCCGAGGGATGGAATGGCCTGGAAGGCTCTGCGTACGAGATAAAAGTGCCCATTGCCCTGAAGGAGGGAGGCCACCAGACTTTTTATCTGCTCATCCAGTATGAGCGGATCACCGTCCACGACGCGAGAGATGCGACACGTCCGCTGGCGACGCTTGAAGCTGACGTCTGGAGCCCCTTCCTGATGCACCCATTCGGGGAGGAGGGTGCCGAGGGCAGCGTGCGCTTTCGTCTGCTGGACTGGCAGCGCGGGCCGCGCATCGAGTTTTGCCACTCTCAGGTGTATAGCACCCGTGGCTTTGCTCACCCGACGACGCTGGCGGACGAGATCGCGGTGGAGGTCGGCCCCTTTTTCACCTCCTTTACCGCCTATCCGCGAGATGATGCCACGTTGGGCGCCTTTCTCGATGACGTCAGCTATCAGGGCCACTGGGAGGCCGGGGTGGCGCGCCATGTGGCGCAGCATCATGGCTGGGACCTGCACTTTTGCCATTGGCACATCTTTGACAACATCAACCATCCCACGGTGAACCATATCGACCCCAATGGCCCCGACTATGACCCCGCAGTGGCGGCCTGGAACCTGGAGGCGCAGCGGCGCTGCTACCAGATCGCCGACGAGGTGCTGGCCGAGTTCCTCACCCTGGCCGACGACGACACGGTGGTGATGGTCGCCTCGGACCACGCCATGCCGCCGGCCCAACGCTGGGCCGATATGGACGCGCGGCTGGTGGAGACGGGGTTGATGGTCATGGACCCGACCACGCGCACCATCGATATGAGCCGCTCGCCCACCTACACCTGGCCCGGTCGCGGCGCCGAGGTGATGATCAATCTGCAAGGCCGCGAGCCCACCGGCGTCGTCGCCCCGGAGGATTACGCCGGGGTGCAGGATGCGGTGCTCGACGCGATGCTCGATTGGAAGGACCCGGCCACCGGCAAGCGGGTGATGGCGTTGGCGTTGCGCCTCGAGGATGCCCAGATCATCGGCTACTGGGGCGAGGACAATGGCGACGTGATCTGCGTCTTTAACCACGGCGTAGGCTGGGGCGCTGTGGGCGGCGGCGCCAGCGTGGGGCCGGGCAAGGGGGCGCTGCACGGCTCGCAGGTGCCCACCTACGAGACCGACCTGTTCACCACCATGGGCACGATGATCCTGGCCGGCCCCGGTGTGCGCGGCGGCGGCTATGAGCGCGATTGGCAGCGCTGGGGGCTGATCCGCATGATCGACGTCGCGCCCACCATCTCGCACCTGATGGGGCTGCGTCCGCCCAAGCAGAATCAGGGCGTGCTGCCCTACGATCTCTTGGTCTAGCGGTTGATGGACTCGCTGGGGGCTCGCAGGCAGCGAGCCCCCTTGCGCTCGGATTAGAGCGTACAGACGGTGTGATTCTCGATGACGTCCCAGTCCAGCTCGACGCCCAAGCCGGGCCCCTGCGGCACGTGGACCCATCCCTCGGCGTCGATACGAATCGGCGTCTGTAGGCCAAAGCCGATCCCCTCGACGGGATGGCCGGCGAACTCGAAATACTCGCAGTTGCGCTTGGCGCAGATGACGTGCAGGTTGGCCACGTCCATCAGCGAGAGCATGGCCGTGTGCACCTCGCACTGCATGTTGAACGCCTCGCAGAGGTGGAA
>SKLG01000265.1 GCA_007123335.1 Anaerolineae bacterium
CATTGGGTTGGTCAAAGGGGTTGATCTCCAACACCATCCCCGCCACCGCCGTGGCAAACTCCCACAGGAAAAAGGCGGCGCCCAGATCGTAGCGGTCGGCGAGGGGGATCACCGTCACGGGTTGGCCCATCTCCACCAGATGCGCCGTCAGGTCATCTAAAGCTTGATTGTCCCCTTTGGCCAGACGCATGATGACGAACTGGCGGTCGCCCCCTTGAAACAGGGCATCGCTCTTGTCAAGCGCCTCCTCCACCACCACCGGCACGAGGCCGGTGTGGAACTTGCCCGTGCTCTCGGCGATGAGCTGCTCCACCCAGGCGCCAAATGCGCGCAGCTCTGGCGAGTTGAGCAGGATCAGCTTGTCGCGTTTGTGCCCATTTGTCTCAGATGTCGGATTCCGCGCCAGCCCACCGAGGATGGCGCCCAGGACGATGCCGGGGTTCCCCAAGGTGTCGTCGCCGGCGGCCCTCCGTGTCCGCCGCTTGCAGGCCTGGGCCATCTCTTTTCCACTCAACAACAGACGGTCCAGATCCAGGCCCATGAGCGCCCCAGGCACCAGCCCGACGAGAGAGAGCGCCGAATAGCGTCCGCCCACATCGGGCGGATTGAGGTAGACGGCGCGAAATTTTTGCTCCTCGGCGAGTTTGGCCAGCGGCGTCTTGGGGTCAGTGATGGCCACAAAATGCCGGGCCCAGCGTTTGGCGCCGACCTCCTGGGTCATGACCTGGCGAAAATAGGTGTAGAGGCTCATCGTCTCGGAGGTGGTGCCCGACTTGCTGGAGACGATGAACAGCGTCTGCGTCAGAGGCACCTGCTCCTGTACGTGCAGGATCTGCGCCGGATCGGTGCTGTCCAGCACTGTCAGCGCCAGACCATCCTCGTCCTCCTCGGTGGCGAGGATCTCGCTCAGCACCTCGGGAGCCAGGCTGCTGCCGCCCATGCCCAACAGCACCACATGGGTCATCTCCGCAGCCTTGATCTCCTCAGCCAAGGCTTTGAGGCGCACCACCTGAACACGCATCTCTTGGGGCAGATCAAGCCAGCCAAGGCGCTGCTCGATATCGGCGACCATCGCCGCGTTAGGCATCATCCCGGAGGTGCTCCAGAGCTTGCCGTCGCGAGCCCAGATGCGGCGCACGGGGTCCTGTTTGAACAGCTTCTCCAGCGCCGCCGACATGGCGGGCTGGGCCTCGCCCAGCTCGTACCAAAGAGCCGTGGCGCCGACCTCATCCGATTCCTGCAATCGTTCTAATATACTCTGCATCTTACCTCTTTTCTACTGCACATGGACGATAGCTCTATCGTCCATGCCATCAGGCAAAGCATCTCTAGCCCTTGGTGATCAGGTTGGCAAAGCGTTCGCCCAGATCCTCGGCGCGGTGCAGATCCTCGCGGCTGGGCCGGCCCTGCACCTCCAGCGCCTCCACCCACTCCCACTCTAGCGGCTCGGTGAGCTTGACGCAGTCCTTGTAGGCGCCGCCGCTCCAGCCATAGCTGCCGAAATAGGCCGCGCGGCGGTTCTTGATGCGCTTGTGGTTGGCCATCTCAAGCACCTGGGTCATCGGGGGAAAGAGGGACACCTCGTAGGTGGGGGCGCCGACCAGCACTCCGTTCTTGGTCCACAACGAGGGTAGGATGTAGCTGCTGTGGGTGCGTGCGGCGTCAAAGATCTCCATTGGGATGTCGGTCTTGGCCACGCCCCCGGCCACGGCGTTCATCATCTCCTCCGTCTTGCCGTACATCGAGCCGTAGATGAGCGTGACCCCTGGATCGCCGGGGCTCGTGGCGTATTGCGCCCAATGCTGATACAGGGAGACAATCCTACCGGGATCGTGGCGCCACACCAGGCCGTGGGAGGGCGCGATGACCTCGATGTCAATGCCCCCGAGCTTGTCGATGGCGCGCAGTACCGGCCCGCTAAAGCGGGCGACAATGTTCACGTAATAGCGCAGCGACTCTTGGATGTAAAAGTCGATATCGGCGCACTGATCGTCAAAGATGGCGCCGCGCAACGCGCCATAGCCGCCAAAGGCATCGCAGGCAAAGAGCACCTTCTCGCAGGGCTCGTAGGTCACCATCGTCTCCGGCCAGTGGACAAAGGGCACCGCAAAGAACTGCAATGCCTTGTTGCCCAGAGAGATCGTCTCGCCATCGCCCACCACCTGCACGCCGTCGGTGATGCCGAAAAACGCATCGAGCATGTCCTTGGCCTTGGCGGTGCACAGGATGGTGGCCTGGGGCGCCAGGCGGCGGATCCGCCCGAGGGCGCCGGTGTGGTCGGGCTCCATATGGTTGAGCACGATATAGTCCAGCTCGGCGGGATCGAGCACGTCCTCGATCTGATCCAGAAAGGAACCTTCTTGGGCTTCTCTGGTCAGGTCGATCAGGGCCTTTTTTTGGTCCATGACCAGGTAACTGTTGTAGGAGACGCCGGCCTGGGTGATGGGCCAGATGCCCTCAAACAGGTCGGTGGTACGGTCGTTGATCCCGATCCAATAGATGCCGGGCTTGACTTCAATCGCTGGCATGTTCTGTTCCTTTCAGGGTCTCGCTATCAATGAAGCAATGGATGTGCAATGTGCTACGATTGGAGCCCCTTGACGATGCGCTCGTAGCGATCCAACAACTCTTGGGCCTGCTCATCCGAGCGCGCCTGGGCAAAGACGTGAAAGACCGGGCTATCGGCGTCGGGCAACACCAGTACCCACTCGTCGTCGCCCAGGTGAATCTTGACGCCATCGATGCGCGCGCCCAAGCGCTCCTTGTACTGCTCGTTGAGCAGGCGCATGATCTTGCCCTTGGCCTCCCAGGGGCAGCCCACCTGGGTGGTGGCGATATGATACTCGGGCACCGTCGCCATCACCTCGGGCAGGCTGGTGTTTTGGGTGGCGGTGAACTCGAGGATCTTGGCCACCGTCATCATCCCATCCACCACCGGCTGGAAGCAGGGCCAGATAAAGGCGCCGTTGCCGTCGGCGGCCATGATCACATCGGGGCGATTCGCGGCGGCCATCAGCGACGGCATGTTCACCTGGGTGCGCAGGATCTGACCGCCAAATCGGGCGGCGATCTCCTCGAACACGTTGGGCATCGACACGGGCACCGCCACGATACCCGGCGTCGAGCTTGACTCGGCGTGGGCGCGCAACGCCATGGTGGCCAGGATGGCCGAAAGCATGGTAGACGAGATGATCTGGCCGCCGGAATCGACGACAAAGATGCGCTCGCCGCCCACATCCAGACGCACCCCCAGACGCGCCTGGAGCACGCCACAGATACGCGCCAATTGGCGCAGCGACTCTTGGAACTCTTGGGGCTGGATCGACATCTTGGTCTCGTCCACGGCCTCGTTTAACGCCACCACGCGACAGTTGAGCTGGGTGAGCAACGGCGACAGGATCTCGCCGGTGGGGGCGCTGGCATAGTCCACGACGATGTAGGGGTTGGACGCGCGGATCTCCTCGACGTGTAGGGCGTCGAAAAAGGCCTGCGAGTAACGTTCGTTGACCTCGGCGGCATAGCTGATAGTACCGATCTCGTCCAAATAGACCCGCCGAAAGTCCTCGCGGAAAAAGACGCGCTCGATGTTGCGCTCGGCGGCTTTGGAGAGATCCTGTCCGTTGGCGTCAAAAAAGCGAATATCCACCACGCGGCTATCATAGGGCGAGAGACGCACATGCACCCCGCCGGCGGCGTCGGTGTTGCGCGTATAGTAGCGCGCCACGGGGATGGGCACCTCGCTCAGGTCGCGGGCGTTCACCCCCGAGGAGGGCAGGCCAGAGATGATGCCGCGCTTGAGCATGCGCGGGCTGCGATGGGGATCGCGGTTGGTCGTCACCGTCGCGCCCTTGGGCAGTACGGCGCCGAACGAGGCGCCCAACCGGGCGGCAAACTCGGGCGTCAGGTCGATGTTCACCAGGCCGGTGACGCCAAAGCGCCCAAAGAGCACGTGCCGGCCCTGGGAGCCCCAGATGATGCTGCTGCTCACCGTTGCGCCGGCCTCGACCTCCTTGCGCGGCCAGATTTTGACCCCAGGATGCACCACGGCGCCCTCACCGATGATCGAGCCATCGCCGATGACCCCGCCCTCAAACACCACCGCTTTGCGCTTGAGGCTGCATTGTTGCCCCACGATGGCGCCACGCA
>SKLG01000028.1 GCA_007123335.1 Anaerolineae bacterium
CCGGCAAGGAGCATCTGGAGCGCTTTATCCGCGCTTTTCCCGGCACAGTCGTCCTCGTCTCCCACGACCGCTATCTGCTGGATGAGACGGTTGATGGGATCATCGAGGTTGAGGATGGGCGGCTCACCGAATTCCAGGGCAACTATACCGCCTATGCAATGGAAAAGGAGCTACGGCTGCTGCGCCAACAACAGGCCCACCAGGCGCAGCAAAAGGAGATCGCTCGCATCGAAGCCGCCGCCGAGCGCTTTGAGCGCTGGGCCAGCATGGTGGTGAACGAACGCCACGCTCGTCAGGCGCGCACCCGACGCCGCTGGCTGGCGCAGATGGAGCGCATCGACAAACCCATCCTTGAGCGGCGACGCATGGGCCTGGAGCTTGAAGGCTGGCGAGGCTCCAAGAAGGTATTGGAGATCGTCGACCTGGACAAGGTCTTTGGCCAGTGTGAGGAGGAGCAGATCCTCTTTCTTGGGCTGAATCTGGTGATCCTGCGCGGCGAGCGGGTGGGCTTATTGGGTCCCAATGGTGCGGGCAAGAGCATCTTGTTGCGCGGCATTCTGGCGGACGAGCCGATGAGTGGCGGCGAGATCCGCCTTGGTCCCAGTGTACGCATCGGCTACTATGCCCAACAACACGAGACCCTGGAGCCCGACGCCACATTGATCGACGTGGTGCGTGACGCCGCCGCCGACGCCCGCCGGCTCATGACCGAGGCCCAGGCCACCGCGTTGCTCGGCACCATGCTCTTTCCCTATGCCATGTGCCGCAAAAGGGTGCGCGAGCTATCAGGTGGTGAACGCAGCCGCCTGCAATTGACGCGGCTCATGCTCTCCGATGCCAATCTGTTGCTCCTCGACGAGCCGACCAATAACCTGGATCTGCCGTCGTGCGAGGTGCTGGAGCGAGCTCTGGACACCTTCGAGGGCACCCTCCTGGTCGTGTCTCACGACCGCTACTTTCTCGACCGGGTCGTTGATCGCATAGTCGAGCTCCAGGACGGGGTGCTGATCGACTATGCGGGCGACTATAGCAGCTATCGTGAGCGACGCGAACGATGAAGCGACAGGGCGAAATGCTTTGCGTAGCTACAGTCGTACCGCGACCAGACGGGATATCGTGGCGCTCTGGAGAAAAACAGGAGTGCCTTGTGCCCACTGTTGAGGGGCAGTATAATGCGGACCATACCTATGCGAGGAGGTCCTATGAAACTTGTCAGCACACGTCCCTTTTCCCCGGCGGTTCTCGAATGCCTGAACGCTCAGGCCCCCGAGTTAGAGATCGTCACCATCGAGGTAAACAACCTCGACGCCCACCGTGCAGATCTGGCCAGCGCCGATATCCTCTATGGGAGCTTTGGTGGTGGCAGCGGGTCCGTCTTTGCCCAGGTGGTGAGCGCCGCGCAGCGTGTGCGTTGGATCCACACTACCAGCGCCGGCGTCGATGAGATTCTCTGTCCCGAGCTCTATGAGCGACCGCTGATCCTCACCTGCGGCAAAGGCCACGCCGTAGGGCCGCTATTGGCCGAACACGCCATGGCCCTCATGCTGAGCCTCTCGCGCTGCCTCGTGCAGGCCGCGCGCACCGATCATTGGGATCGAGAGGGGTTCAGCACCTCGTCGCCTCACCATCCCTTTGAGATCGGCGGGCTGACCATGGGCATCGTCGGTCTGGGCGGGGTGGGCGCCGAGCTGGCCCGTCGCGCTGCCGCCTTTGACCTGCGGGTCATTGGCGTGCGTAAACATGCCGGGCCGCCGCCAGCCCACGTGGAGGCCATCTGGGGGGTCGAGGAGCTGCCTCGCCTGCTGGCTGAATCTGATATCGTCGTGTTGCTGCTGCCCAATACCCCCGAGACCGCCGGCTCCTTTGGTGAGGCCGAGTTGCGGACGATGAAATCCAACGCATGGCTGATCAACGTCGGGCGCGGACAGGTCGTCGATGGCCCGGCGTTGGAGCGCGCCCTGATCGAGGGCTGGATCGCCGGCGCCGGCCTGGATGTCATGCCCGAGGAGCCCTGGCCCGCCGAGAGCCCCCTCTGGCGCATGAACAATGTGCTCATCACGCCGCATATCGCCGGAAACTCGTCTCAGCGAGCAGGCCGCGACATGCAGGTCTTTTGCGAGAATGTGGGGCGCTTTGTGCGCGGCGAGCCGTTGGCCAGCGTCGTCGATCTTCAGGCCGGATACTGAGTCAGGATCGTAACAGAGCAGGAGGGTATCATGCAAGCCGTAGCCATCTTGGGAAGTCGCGATACCGAGGGCAGGACCGCCACAGCCACCGAAGCGTTGTTGGAGGGCCTACGCCAAGCCGGCGGTGAGGTTTCGACCGTCTATTTGACCCATCTGGACATCGAGCGCTGCCGACAGTGTGACAACAATGGCTGGGGCCTTTGCCGTCGCGAGGGACGCTGCGTCATCGAGGACGATTTCGCCAAAACCGTCGCTCAGCTACGCACCGCCGACGCCATCGTGTTCGCCACGCCGGTGTATTATGGCGATCTGTCGGAGAGCATGCGGGCCTTTACCGATCGGCTGCGCCGCATTAGCACGGGACCGGGCGGGAAGGAGGGGCTCAGCGACAAGCCCACGGTGGGGGTGTGCGTGGCCGGCGGAGGCGGAGGCGGCGCGCCCTCTTGCTGCGTGAGCCTGGAAAAGGTGTTGCGCACCGTGGGTCTGGATGTGGTCGATCTCGTACCTGTTCGTCGCCAGAATATGCTCTTGAAGGGTGATGTCCTGCACCGCACTGGTGCCTGGCTGGCCGCTATGCCATCATCCTCCGGTGAGTTCTGATGGATCATGGATAACTCGTGCAACCCGACACCTCAAGCTGCGTATAGCGCATAGCTTGGAAAGGCACTACCCACGAAAAGAAGGAGAAAACGACGATGAAACCAGCCAAGCGACCTGATGGCGTTACCATTATAGCCATCATCGAGTTCGTGTTCGCGGCGCCCTTTTTCTTGGGCGCTCTGGCCATTCCACTCTTTGCAGTTCCCGGTCTGGTCATGTATACCAGATCCCCCATGGGGGTGCTTGCCCCCCTCTTTGGATTGGCGATCGGCATGCTATTCAGCGCTGCCTTTGGCGTGCTATTTGTCATCGCCGGTGTCGGCATGCTGAATATGCGGAACTGGGCGCGAATCATGACCATTGTCCTGGCTATTCTGATGCTGCCCGGGTTCCCGGTAGGCACATTGCTTGGAGTGGTCGCCTTGTGGTACCTTTTCCAGGATGAGGTCAAGGTGCTCTTTGACCAGGGAAGCTACACAAGCACACCGATGCCTGGCCAGGAGGACTGATCTCTCGATCCGTATCGTCAGGGCATGGAAGCCAACGCAACATCCTTCCATGCCTACAAGCACGATCATCTTATGATGTCTCCTGCGCATGGCGTGGTTCCAGCTCGCGGGAGGAAAGGACATATGGAAGACAGGGAAAAGGCCGCGCCGCCCAGTCTGGTTATCGGGTTACTACTCATCTTTGTCGGTCTCTTGCTCATTCTTGGACGTTTCTTGGGCATCCACTTGGGCGCCTATCTATGGCCTCTCTTTATCCTTGTGCCGGGCGGTGCGGTTCTATTTATTGGGCTGCTCACCAGAGGGCCGGCAGCCCAGCCCCTGGTCATCGTGGGCAGCATCGTAAGCGCTGTGGGCTCGCTCCTGTTCTATCAGAACGCCACAGGTCACTGGCAGAGCTGGGCCTATGCCTGGGCTTTGGTGGCGCCTACATCGATAGGCGTCGGCCTCTTGATCTATGGGGCCATCCATGGCCGGCGAGAGCTGGTCAAGAGCGGCACCGATCTGGCGACCGTCGGGCTAGCCTTGTTCGCCGGATTCGCCGCCTTTTTCGAACTCGTCATCGGCATCAGCGGATTTGGCCTCGGTAATCTGTTGTGGCCCATCTTGCTCATCGGCGTGGGCGTGCTGTTCCTGTTGCGCGCCCTGTTGGACCAGCGTGAATAGATCCTGAGTTCCCTCGTTGCATGCGTAGTCGCACACTCGGGACCATTATTTGTAAAAGGAGGCAGTTTTAGCGACAAATCACGAAATAGGGAATGTACATCTGTTAACACACGAGGGAGGGTACAGATGGGACTTTTAACATGGCTGATTTTCGGCGCACTGGCCGGTTGGGTGGCCAGCCTGATTA
>SKLG01000226.1 GCA_007123335.1 Anaerolineae bacterium
ATCGAGGTCAAGCTGCGCGAGGCGGGCATCCAAGATGCCAACCTGCACACTGTCGCCCCTGGCAAAGCTCTGGAGATCGCGCCCTTTACGCTGGAGCTGTTCGCCGTCAACCATAGCATCCCCGACGGGGTGGGGTTGGGCATCCACACACCGGTGGGGCTCGTGGTGCACTCGGGCGACTTTAAATTCGATCACAACCCCGTGGATGGCCGGCGCACCGATTTCGTTAAGCTTGCCGAGCTGGGCGGGCGAGGCGTGCTGCTCCTTCTCTCCGACAGCACCAACGCCGAGACCCGAGGGTATACGCCATCGGAGCAATCCATCGGCGAGATGTTCTCTCGCGTGATGGGTAATGCCGAGGGGCGCGTTATCGTGGCCACCTTTGCCTCCAACATCTCGCGCATCCAACAGGTCATCGACACGTCAGCCCGCTATGGTCGGCGCGTGGCCATCGTCGGGCGCAGCATGATCAGCAATGTGCGCATCGCCCTGGAACTGGGCTACCTCCACGTCTCGGAGGATCTGCTGATCTCGCTGGACCAGTTGTCCCACTATCCCGACGAGCAGCTCACCCTGATCTGCACCGGCAGCCAGGGCGAACCCACTTCGGCGCTGGTGCGCATGGGCGAGGGCGATTTCCGCTCCATCCACGTGACCCCCGGCGACACCGTGATCATCTCGGCGGCGCCCATCCCAGGCAATGAGGAGCTGGTGAACCGCACATTGGATAACCTGTTCCGACTGGGCGCCAACGTCTATTACGATTCGGTGCTCGATGTCCACGTGTCGGGGCATGCCGCACAGGAGGAGCAAAAGCTGCTCATCAACCTGCTTCGGCCACGGTTTTTCGTGCCCATCCACGGCGAATATCGGCAGTTGGTGCTTCACGCCAAGCTGGCCCAACAATGTGGCGTCGACCCCGACAAGGCCCTCATTCTAGAGACCGGCGATGTCCTCGAGATCGGTGGCGAGCACGCCGTGGTGGTGGATCACGTTGCCGATTCCCGGGTCTTTGTGGACGGTCGCGGCGTCGGCGATGTGGAGCAGTCGGTGATCGAGGAGCGGCGCTCGCTGTCGCATAACGGCTTTATCATGGCCGCGGTGGCGGTGAACAAGTACACCGGTGGGGTGCTGGGGCGTCCACAGATCGTGACCAGGGGCTTTGTCAGCGAGGGCGAAGCCAATGGCTTGTTGGAGGAAGCCGAGGAGCAGGTCCTGGCCATGGTGGCCCAAGGCGGATCCCGCGCCGAGCTGCAAGAGCGGGTGGAGAGGGCCCTGGCACGCCTGGCCTACATACGCACGGGGCGTCGGCCGCTGACGGTGGTCATTGTCAGCCGGGTATAGCGTGGGGATATCCCTTTCTTGCCGCGACATGACGGCCATGATATAATTCGTGATGTTGTTCGGCATTCTATACCCCGTCATGGGCGGGGTGCCCGTGGAGGACCCATCTTGAGCACCTATTTGAACATCGTACAGATCATTGTGGCTATCGCGCTGATTACCCTCGCGGTGATGCAGAGCCAGAACGCCGGCCTGGGGCGCATGTTCGGCGGAGATAGCTCAGTCTATCGTACACGGCGCGGGGTGGAAAAGACCATGCACCATGTGACCATCATTATGGCGGTCGTCTTTTTCATTACCTCGTTGCTGAACGTACTCATCCAATCCTAGGACATTCGGTATGGGGCGCGTTCGACTCCAAGTCGTCATCGCCTTTATAGCCATTGCTCTGCTGGTCTCTGTGATGGGTTACCTGGCCTTTCAGGTGACTACGGTTACCGTGCCTGATTTTGGCGGTACCTATCTGGAGGGCGTGGCCGGGAATCCCCATATCATCAACCCTCTTTTTGCGCATGCCAACCCCGTTGACCAGGACCTCTGCGCGTTGATCTTTACCGGGCTCACCCGCGCCAACGAAAAAGGCGAGATCGTGCCCGATCTGGCTGAACGCTGGGAGATCTCGCAGAATGGCATGGTCTATACCTTTTTCCTGCGTAATAATGTGGTATGGCATGATGGCGCTCCCTTTACGGCCGACGACGTCATTTTTACCATCAACATGATCCAGGATCCGGGCTTTCAGGGGACGCCCTTTTTGGCCGATATGTGGCGCACGGTCGTGGTAGAGGCGATGAACGCCCAGACGGTGCGTTTTACGCTGCGCGAGCCGCTGGCCTCTTTTCCGGACTATACCACGGTGGGCATCTTGCCGGTGCACATTCTGGCTGGCACCCCAGCCGAAGCGTTGGCCCAGAGCCAGTTCAACGCGTCGCCGATAGGCACCGGCCCGCTCAAGATCGCCGAGGTCAGCGCTCAGCGGATCTTTTTGGTGGCCAATCCCCAGTTCTATCGTTCGCGCCCCTATATCGACCGGATCGGCCTGGTCTTTTATCCCGACAATGAGGCCGTCTTTGAGGCGCGCAAACGGGGCGAGATCAACGGCATCGCCCGCGTCCTCCCAGAGCATCTTGATGCCGTCAGCCAGGATGAAAACCTAACCCTCTATTCGGCGCCGATCTCGGGCTATACGCTCATCTACCTGAACTTTGATCGCGGCATCTTTCAAGATCGCGCGGTGCGCCAGGCCATCATGTGGGCGCTCGATCGCGAAAAGCTGGTGGACGAGGTTCTCGGCGGGCAGGGGATGGTGTTGCATAGCCCGGTGCTGCCCCAATCCTGGGCCTATTCGCCCGATGTGCCCCAATATACCCATGATCTGCGCAAGGCGAAGACGCTTCTGGAAGAAGCCGGTTGGTTTGACAACAACGGCAATGGCGTGCGCCAGCGCGGTTCGCTAAGCCTCGAGTTCACCCTGACCACCAACGACGACGATCCCGCCCGGGTGCGCATGATCCACGCCATCAGCGAGCAGTTGGCCGCTGTGGGCATCCGCGTCATCCCCGAGGCGGTGCCCTGGGAAGAGTTGGTTGGCCAGATGCTGCGGTTGCGGCGCTATGACGCCATTCTGGGGAGCTGGCAGAACTTGCCCCCTGACCCTGACCCCTATCCCTACTGGCATTCCAGCCAGATCGATGAACATGGATTGAACTTTGCCTACTATATCAGCGAGCAGGCCGATCGCCTCCTGGAGGATGGTCGCTCCACCCATGATCGTGAGCAGCGTCGCGAGATCTATCTCCGGTTTCAGGAGCTCTTTGCCCACGATGTGCCCTCCATTTTGCTCTATCAACCGGTCTATAACTATGCCGTGGAGAGCGAGGTGCAGGGCATCCAGGTGGGGCCCATGATCACCTCGGGGGATCGTTTTCGCATGATGGCCAACTGGTATATCGCCACGCAGCGCATGTTATACAGCGAGGCCCGCGACCAGGGCCATGTGCGACCGCGATAAATGGCGAGGCGCCATGGCTCTGCTTGGGGTCATTTTGACAGCATAACCACATGGTGCTATAGTATCGTTGTTCAGCCGCTTGCCGAGATGGCGGAATAGGCAGACGCGCCACGTTCAGGGCGTGGTGGGTATTAGACCCATGTGGGTTCGACTCCCACTCTCGGCATGAGACCCCAGCTTTTATCGCTGGGGTTTTCTTTTGTCTCATACTCATGGGCTATGCGGTGGAGGTTCTCGTGATGCAACCCTTTGCGCTGGGAGCAGGCGTCCGCGCCGGGGCCAGCCGCGGCGGTGCTGGGCGATGAAAAAGGCGGGCGAGTTCCAGGTCCACATCGTGCGCAGCGCCCGTCGCCGCAAGACGGTGGGCGCAAGATTGATCGATGCGAACACCCTAGAAGTGCGCGCGCCGGAGAATATCCCCGACGCCGAGCTGGCGACCATCATCGAGAACCTGAAGCGGCGCATGCACAAGAGGCTGGAGAAACACCCCCGCCTGGTCTCCGATGAGGACCTGGAACGCCGCGCCCGGCGCCTCAACCAAGAGCTGTTCGGCGGCGCGTTGCGCTGGCAGAGCATCCGCTTTGTCAGCAACCAGAAAAAGCGCTTTGGCAGTTGTACGCCGGCGCGGGGCACCCTGCGCATCTCTGATCGGCTGGTGGGCGCGCCGGCCTTTGTTCTCGACTATGTCCTCGTCCACGAGCTGGCCCATCTCGTCGAGCCCCATCACAACCAGGCCTTTTGGGATCTGGTCTACCGCTTTTCGCTCACCGAGCGCGCCCG
>SKLG01000067.1 GCA_007123335.1 Anaerolineae bacterium
ACACGTTGCCAAAGGCGATACACACCGGACACGCACGACAAGAACATGGCTATGCTCCGCTATCTCGCTACTCAGAGGATGGGGTTCGGACGATCAGAGGCAGCATGATCGTGTGCAGCGGGTAACCGCCAAAGGGCACCGTGATGATGCTGCTGCTCACATAGACGCGCACCTGCTCGGCGGTCGTCGGCTGAAAGCCTGGAGACCGTTGCACCTGCACACGGTACCAACCGGAAGTTAAATCGGTAAAGGCGACCTCGCCATCGGTCCCGGTCACCTTTTCGTCCAGGAGCTGCCGGGCGTCGTTCAGCAACTGCACGCGTACACCGGACACGCCGCCCTCGCCGGCATCGCGCTGCCCATTACGGTTCCTGTCGGCGAACACCAGGGCGACGATTCCGCTCCCCGTCGGCGTCACCGTCGAGGACGGAGTAGCCGTGGGCATCAGGGTGGCGCTAGAGGTGGGAGATGCGGTGGCGGTAGCCGTAGGCGTCGCCGTTGGCGCAACCACGGCGTATTCGACAATGAGCTGCGGATGCTGGGCACTGGATGCGTGCTCCGAAGCGACAAAGCCCCACTGCAACTGGGGACCAGCATCAGCCACCAGGATCAAGCCACAGTTCTCCTGGCCGCCCTGCACCCAGGCCTGGGCCGCGGCGGTCACATCCCATTCATAGGTCTTGTTCCGGGTATCCACAGCCACGCGATCCAGCGATGTCGGCGCATAATCCACCCCAGAGGCCGACGCGCCCGGCGCCGCCCAGCTCTGACCGGTCCGCGCCTGCTGCCAGGTGGCCGAGCTCTCTTGCCAACAGCTCAATAGACGATAAGCATGAACATAAATCAGATTGGCACCGGCGTCGACCGTGGTCATGCGCAGCTTGGCCGAGATCACGACGGCATGAGGCGGCAGTGTCGACAGATCAAACTGCACCAACACCTTGCGAATGCCATTGGTACGGCAGATGAGGCTGCCGTGATTGTGCGGCAGGGTGGGCTCCCATTCGTCGATGTAGCAGTCCTGGACGACGTCGAGGGCCACCGTCGTCGGCATGGGCGTGGCGGTGGGCGTCGAGGGCGTGGGGCTGCTCGTCGCCGTGGCGGTGACGCCGGGATCGGGCGTCTGGGGCGTTGGGGTGGCCGTCGAGCTCGCGTCTCCCAGCGTATAGTCGATGCGCAACATGGGCCGCTGATGGAGGTTCTGATTGCGCGACGACGCCAGGGTAAAGGAGCCGGTGGAGGCCGACACCCCGGCGATGAGCCAGCCGAAATTCTCTTGAGGATGCTGTTGCCAGTGGCGCACGCTCTGGGTGACGTCGAACCCGCGAAAGACGTTGCGTTGCAACAGAGTGATGGTGTCATCAGCGTCGCCCACGCGGTCGACACCGACGCCGTTGCAGCCCGCCTGTTCCCAACGGACCTGCCCGGCGATATGCTGATAGTTCCAGCTGACCTCCGTCAGTTGCCAGGGACGCAGCACGCGAAACGCCGAGACCTCCAGCGCCCGGACGACGGTAAAGGCGGGCACATCCACATGGAACAGCAGCTCGGCGGCCACGATCTGGGCGCCGGGTGGGAGGTGACCTTGCAGATCAAAGCGGATCAGCGTCGAGTCCTCGGCTCCTTTGACGCGCAAGCCACCATCCAGTGTCGACGCCACCCAGGGGGTATAAGCGCGAATGTAGGTATCGGCGGTGCCGACATAACCGTCGCGCCCTTCCTGCAACAGAACACGAGAGACTCCGGGCGCCGCCGTGGGGCTGGGCGTCGAGGTGGGGCCGGAAGTAGGTGTGGCCACAGGGGTGTTGATCGTCTGGCGCAGATCATTCTGATGGGGCTGCGCCCAACTGGTCGGAAACTGGGTGGAGAAAAGCCCTAGCGCAAAAAGTATGGCCAACGCCCACCAGAGATGAGAACGACGGTGATGACTGGATGTATCTCGCTTTGGGTTTTGCATGAACTCTCCCACGCGCACACGGTAGTGCAGATTGGGCGTATCTCGAATTCGCTTCAAGGTGCAGAAACAGACATCTTTCAAGACGTATCATGCGCTTTTTCGTTACGCCCAGTCTAATAGGCGCCATCGCCGCGCATCACGGCGCCTACGGTGCGCCAGAGAATCTGCAGATCGAGCAAGAGCGAATAGTTCCGTATATAATAGAGATCGTCCTCGACGTGTAAATACTTGACAGCTTTGCCGCGCCCCGATACCTGCCACCAGCCGGTCATCCCCTGGGGCACACCAAAACGCTTGCGCTGCCACGGCTCATAGCGCTCCACCAAGGCCGGCAGCTCTGGCCTGGGGCCTACGAGGCTCATCTCCCCCTTGAGGACGTTGATGAGCTGCGGCAGCTCGTCCAGGCTGTAGCGCCTCAGCCAACGGCCCAACGGCGTGATCCGTGGATCATCCTCGCGTTTGTTGAAAAGCAGTCTACCATCGGACGTCTCGTCGATCAACTCATTTTGCTGACGATCGGCGCCCACGACCATGGTGCGAAACTTGAGCATCGCGAACGTGTTCCGCTCATCGGCCATGCGCACGCTGCGGTAGAGCACCGGCCCCGGCGAGCTGAGGGCCACGGCCGCGGCGATGAACGCCAGGAGCGGCGACAGCAGGATCAGCGCCAGCGCCGCGACCAGCAGATCGAACACGCGCTTGATCAGCCGATCGGTGGGGCCGATGACCGGCTCCTTGAGGCCCACAAAAAGCAGCCCACCAAACTGCTCCAGCGTGGCGCGAAAGAAGACCAGGTCGGAATAATCGGGCACCACCTTGATGTTCACCGGCAGCTCTTGCAGCGCTGTGACCAGGCGGGCCACCCGCCGGTGGGCATCGAGGGGCAGGGCCACGATCACCTCGGCGATGTCGCGCTGCCGCACGATCTCTCCGGCCTGCTCCACGGCGCCCAGCACCGGTACCCCCTCATAGACCCGTTCGGACTTGTCCGGGTCGTCGTCGAGATAACCGACAACGTCGACGCCCGTCCAGGCCCATGATCGGAGCAGGCGCGCCACCCGCCGGCCGATCTGCCCGGCGCCGATGATCAGCACCCTGCGGTGTTGGACGCGATGTCCACTGCCCATCAATCGGCGTAGAACCAACCTGGCAGAAACGCTGAGGCAGACATTGACGACAAAGAAATAGATATAGAGCAGACGCGACAGGCCGCGATAGGTGAAATAGAGCGCCCCAGCCAGGATCAGCGTCGCGACGGCGATGGCGACCACTGTCGTCTGTACCTCGTCGGCGACGCGGGCAAAGCGGCTCGGATCATAGATGTTAAAGGTGCTCATCGTCAGCGACCAGATGACGACGGCCAGCAAGAATACGGGCAGATGAAGTGCGGCGCCCGGCGCGTCGAGGGGCCTGCCCAGGGGCAAGAGAATCCTCAGCGCGCGCCCGATGGCGAGGGCGGCCACCACAGCCAGCATGTCTGCGATATAGAGAACGACGATGTACCTGGCGCTAGATCGTGAAAGCATAAAGGGAGTATACCGGTTTGTCCCTCATACCAGGAAACCGCCCGATCGGCCATGGCCCAACGAGCGGTCTCGACCATCCATCCGCCTCATGCCGCGTTCCTCCTGGCCGGGGCATCCGCGTATGAATACCCACAGCTCCTATGGTACGACGGCAAGGTGAACAAGAGATGAACAGGAGGTCTTGGTTCCGATGATCATCCTGTCATACAGGCCCGCCAAAGGCTTTGGCGGGCCTGTCAGGTGACCTCTAGAGCATTGCTGCGCCGACGCCAAAGACAAGGCTCACGACGAGATTGATCACAAACACCACGACCCAACCGATGACGATGGTCAGAATCGTCTTGTCGGTGGGCAGATCCAGCGCCTCTCTCACAGCGTAAAAGCCGACGATGAGCGACAGCACCAGGGCAGCGAGGGAGATGATCCAGCCCACGCAGGGGATAAACGCAAACAGACCGAGGGCGATGGGCGCATTGGCATAGCCCAACACGCGAGCCATCTCCCAGAAATCGGACTCTCCGGCAAAGAGGCGGGTGCCGACGAACATGGTGACCCAGCTCCACAGCAGCCAGCCCACCAACGGGCCGATCAGCAGGCGCAGCAAAAAGACCCAAAAGTTCGCCGCGCCGATTCCCGCGCCGATAGCGCTCA
>SKLG01000274.1 GCA_007123335.1 Anaerolineae bacterium
GGCATCGGCGGCACTCTGGCCGTGATGGTCATCTGCGCCTCTTTTGCCGGCATGTCCGCCGTCAAGCGCTTCCCCAGTATCGCGCCCATGTTCCCGGCAGGCGTGCTCTGTGGTCTCTTTTTCATCTATAGCATGCCCTATCTGGGCGGCGCCGGCGGCAAGTTGGGCACCATCGCCTTTGGCTCGGTGATCGCCGTGAGGGGCGTCATGGAGCTCTGGGCCTATGTGCATGGTTTGGAGCGGGGCAAGGTGCTTTCCACGTCTCCCAGCCAGCACACGCGCAACGTCCACTAGGATCGATCGCCGCGTGGCAGCTCCCGACGAGAGGCAACCCATAGAGCTACTCGGCCCCGTCACCTGGCAACGGGTATGGCGCTATACGGAGGACTGGGCCGAGGAGCAGATCCCCATGCTCCTCGAGGAGCCCCTCTCGCTAGAGATCAATGGCCATCAGGTGGCCGTGCTCATGCGTCTGCCCGGCCAGGAGAAGGAGCTGGTGGCGGGATTCTGCCTCAGCGAAGGGCTGGTGCCTCGCTTTGGCGACATCTTCATGATCCATCATTGCGGTCAGGGGCTGCCGGCGCCTGATGAGGCGCAGGATGCCGAGGGCGACGCCCTGACCTCGCGCAACCGCATTCAGGTGCGGGTGCGCCCCGAGGCGCTGAACCCCGAGGCGCGGATGGAAGTGGTGCGGCTGATCCGCGCCGGCTGCGGCGCCGTGGATGTGGACCGCTCCGAACTGCCATTACCTCATGTTACCAGCCCCTTTCGCGTCGATGCCGAGACGATGCTGGGCATGGAGCGCACCATGCGCGAGGCTCAGGTGCTGCACCGCGAGGTGGGCGGCGTCCATGCCGTGGCGCTGTTCGACGCCGCCGGAGAGCTGATCGTCCTCTGCGAGGATGTGGGGCGGCACAACGCCGTGGACAAGGCCGTGGGCCACTGCCTGCTACGCAGCATTCCTCTCGATGACAAGATCGTGCTCTGTTCCGGTCGCCTGAGCTACGAGATGGTGACCAAGGCGATCCGCGTGGGCCTGCCCGTCCTCTGCTCCGTCTCGACGCCCACGGCGCTGGCGGTGCAGATCGCGGAGGAGTTTGGCCTGACGTTGGTGGGATATCTGCGCGGGCGGCGCATGACGGTGTACGCCCACGCGGAGCGGATCGTAGGGGTAGAGGAAGGTGCCGGGCACGTCTGAACGTGCCCGGCACCTTTAGGCGTCGTCGTCCAATAGCTGCCGCGCGCGGACTAGATCCTCGGGCGTGTTGATGTTGAAAAAGGACAGCCGCCGCGGATCATGGCGGCCGATCTCCTCCTCCTCCACATAGCGCACCCGCAGCGGCTCGTAAAAGCCAATCACCCGCCGTCGCCCCTGGGCCAGGGCGTCACGGATCGAGGATAGACAGCGACGGTGATACATGGCGTGGAGCGGCTCCAACCCCACCTCCAGCCGAGGCACAACCACGTCCCAGCCCTCGCGCAGCGACCACATGTAGCGCACCAGCGACGGCTGGATAAAGGGCATGTCGCAGGCCACCAGCAAGCTCCACTCGTGCCTTGCCGCCTCCAGCCCGGCGCACATGGCCGCCAGGACCCCGGCGTGGCCGAGGAGGTCGCGCACGACGATGGCGCCCTGCGTCGCCGCGACGAGGTCTGGGGCTAGCTCCTGATCGGGCCGTAGCACGATGACCACCTCGTCGGCCAGCGCAGCGACGCGGCGATAGACGCGCTCCAGCAGCGTCTCGCCGTCGAGGACGAGGGTGGCCTTGTCTTGTCCGGCGAGGCGTTCACCGCGACCGCCGGCGAGGATGATGGCGCTGGTCTGGCTCTGCACAGGGCTCCTGTGTCGATGATGATGGCGGCGCCCGATCGATTGCTGTCGACGCTGATAATAGTCGGTGGCGTCGAAACGGCAAGTCCTGGGAACGCCGAGCGCCAGCTCGGCTTCTCCTACAGTGCCGAGCTGGCGCTCGGCGTTCCCGGGTCTCACAGTTATGTCCGCAGAGGAGTAGCATGATCCAGAGCATTGCCCTGATCCTGGCTCTTGGCCTGATGGCCAACCGGCTATTTCGCCGCCTGGGCGTGCCCGGCTTATTGGGCATGATCCTGATCGGCATCCTGTTGGGCCCCTTTGGCCTGAACCTGTTGGATCGCGCCATCCTGGACAACTCGGCGGATATCCGCATGCTGGCGCTGGTGGTCATCCTGTTGCGCGCCGGCCTGGGTCTGAACAAAGAGACACTCAACCGCGTGGGCCGCGTGGCCATCACCATGAGCGCCATCCCCTGCCTGATGGAGGGCACTCTGGCCGCTCTGGCAGCGCATTTCATTTTGGGGCTGCCGCCGGTGGAGGCGGGGCTGCTGGGCTTTATCCTCGCGGCGGTGTCGCCGGCGGTGGTGGTGCCCTCGATGCTCCGGCTCAAGGAGCGGGGGCTGGGCATGGACAAGGGCATCCCCGTCCTCATCCTCGCCGGCGCCTCGGTGGATGACGTGTTCGCCATCACCCTCTTTACCGCTTTCCTGGGCATGGCCTTGCAGTCCGGGCAATCCGTCGTCTGGCTGGTCGCCCAGATTCCCTTGCAGGTGGTTGGCGGGGTCGCTCTGGGGGCGCTGGTCGGCTATACGCTCTATCGCCTCTATGCCCTGCATATCCTCAACCTGGCGCGCATGGAGCAACTCGCTCTCATCCTCATCGCCGCGCTGGCGGTGGTGTTCATCGGGCAAAAGACGCACATTGCCGGCCTGCTGGCGGTGATGACCCTCGGGTTCGTCGTCCTGGAGAAGGATGGCGAGATCGCCGAACGGCTGGAGCGCGACCTCGACAAGATCTGGTTCTTTGCCCAGATTCTGCTCTTTGTGCTCATCGGCGCCGAGGTCAACGTCAGCATCGCCTGGCAGGCCGGCGCGTTGGGGCTGCTGGTGCTGGGCATCGGCCTGATCGGGCGCCTTGGCGGGGTCATGGTCGCCCTGTTGGGGTCGAATCTGGAGCGCAAGGAGCGGCTGTTCTGCGCCGTGGCCTATTCGCCCAAGGCGACGGTCCAGGCGGCCATCGGCGGTATCCCGCTGGCCATGGGCGTCGAGTCGGGGGCGCTGATCCTGGCCATCGCCGTGCTGGCCATCATGGTCACGGCGCCGCTGGGCGCCCTGGGCATCGACCTGCTCGCCCCGCGCCTGCTGAGCCATGCCCCAGAGCCGGCTATGCGCAAGGCGCGCTCGGCCGAGCGGGTGCCGGTGAGCGGCGAATAGGGGTCAGCGCTGGATAGTGAGTCGCCGCAAGGTCAGCCCCTGCTCCGGCTGACCGGCTGGCGCCAGGTTGAGCACATAATCGCCGTCGGCGAGGTCCGGGGGCAGGTGGATGCCATGGATATCGCGCACGATCTCTCCCTCGCGCCAGGCGGCAAAGGGATAGGCGCCGTCGGTGGGGGCCAGCTCCCGCTCCCAGACCAGATTGTAGCGGCGATCGCGCAGGGTGAGGGCGAACGTGGCCGGCGCGGCGCTCTCATCCTCCTTGCGCCAAAAGAGGGTCAGCCGCAGAACGTCGCCTGGGGGCACCGCTTCCAGCGCCAGGTGCTCCTGCCCCAGACGCTGGACGCTGTACCCTAGCAGTTCCAATCCTCCCCACTGCTTGTTGACCCGTTGCTGCATATCCAGCGCGGCCAGCGGCGGCGGCGCGACCGACGACGCCACCGACACGGTGGCCAGATCGAGGGCATCGCCCACGACGTCGCCGTTCTCGCCCACGGTGATCGGCAGGCGCGCGCCGTCATCCATGCTGTACATGCCTATACGCAGGGTGTAATCGCCCGGCGGCGTGCCCGGCAGGATCAGTACGCCGTGGTTGTCGCCAATCTGCTGGCCTGGCGTCCATTGATCGGTCATGGCGCCGCCGCCGCCGGGCTCGCTGTCGCGCTGGGCCACGACCAGGCCGCGATGATCCATCAGATGCACAAACACCTTATAGCGTTGGGCCACAGGCTCAAGCGCCTGCCAGTACAGCGTCATCGGCAGGATGTCCCCTCCGGTAGGGGCATCGCCCAGGGCATAGCCCCGCAGAGCGATGCATTCGCCCAGCACATAGTCGGTGCGGTGGGCGCTCTCGGCGATCAGATCGCCCGCCGGCGGCTCGGCGGGCAC
>SKLG01000337.1 GCA_007123335.1 Anaerolineae bacterium
GATATGCTGCAGGAACGAAGCGTCAAGGATGTCGTGCTGGCGGGGAATCCGGCTGTTGGGACCTTTCGCCAAGGCCTAGAGAACTATGGCTTTACGAAATTGGTTGACCAATACGCCCTGCGCGTCGTTGATCTCAAGGAGGACGAGAGTATCGATGTGGAGGGATACGATCGCGACCTGCGCCCCAAGCGCTTGCAGATCGCGCGCACGATGGTAGAGAGCGACTATCGCATCTCGGTGGGGCCGCCCAAGACCCATGATCTCGTCATCGCCACCCTCTCGCTCAAGAACATGGCGGTGGGCAGCTTGCGCACCAAATCCGCCTGCCATGCCGGCTATCCCGGCACCAACCTGAATCTGTACAAGCTGGCGCCCTATGTCGCCCCTCACCTCGCCGTCATCGACGGGTACCAGGGGATGGAGGGCAATGGCCCGGTCAGCGGCGATCCCGTGGAATGGCGCACCGTCATGGCCAGCACTGATTTCGTCGCCGCCGATGCTCTGGCCGCAGAGTTGATGGGCTTGGATCCAACGGAGATTGGCTACATACACTATTGCGGCAATCAGGGCTTGGGTTGCCATCGAATCGAGGAATTGGAGATGGTCGGCAACATCACGTTGGAGGAGGCGCGCCAACCATTCCGGCCGCACCCTGATACGGCCAAGCAGGGAAGGTGGCGGATACGCCACGTAGAACGTTACCTCTGATCTCGGATGTCCAACGTAGCCACGGGCACAAAAGAACCCGCGCCCGGCGAGCACACCGGGCGCAGGTCTTGTTGGCGCTAACCAGGTCTAGCGGTATCCGCCGCGATCGCGATAACCGCCACCACCACCGCCGCCGCGACCACCACGTCCACCGCCGCCACCCCGGGAATCGGGGCGAGGCTTGGCCTCGTTAACCTTGAGCGGACGCCCATCCAACGAAGCACCATCGAGCTGCTCGATGGCGGCCTGAGCCTGGTCGTCATCGGCCATCTCCACAAAGGCAAAGCCTCGGGAGCGGCCAGTCTCACGGTCGCGGATGATGGCCACGTCCTCCACATCGCCAGCCTGCTCGAAATGGGCCTGCAGTGATGCTTCGGTCGTGTCGTAACTGAGATTCCCGACGTAGAGCTTGTTCCCCATTCTCGTATCTCTCCTAAGACATGAACTTGGATGGCAGCGATCATGCGTTGGGACCAACGCCCGCCGCCATCCCACCCCGATTCTGCTGGACAGATTCCCAGAGTTGCCATCCCAGCTCGTGTGCTCCGAGAATGGGAAACGCCCGTCGAATCTCCCAGAATGTGGATATCCCCCCTGGTTGTACAAGATCCCTGGAAAAGATATCCCATTGCTTGTAGTGTATCACATGTAGCGCCAAGGGTCAATAGGCAATTCCTCGTTTCGTTGTCCTTATAGGCTCCATTTGCTCAATCGTATCGTTCTAGATACACTGCCACCAGTTGTTCCTGGAGACCAGGGATTCGGATGGCCGCCTTTTAGCGCCGGACGGACCGAGCGTGATAGCGGCAGGGCATGTCGTTCTTGGTATCGTTAGCCAAAGGAGTAGAATCATGACTGTTCGTATCGTAACCGACAGCACCGCAGATCTGCCCGCTGAGATCATTGAAGCCTATAGTATCATTGTCATGCCTCTGTATATCAATATCGGTGACAAGAGCTATCTCGATGGGGTGGATCTGAGCCGCCAGGCGTTCTACGATGGGCTGCCCAGCTATCCGGTCGCGCCGACCACCGCAGCCCCACCGCCCGATCACTTTCGCGAGACGTATGAGCAGCTCCTCGCCGAGGGAGCTACGGGCGTGCTATCGATTCACATCTCGGCCACTCTGAGCAGTACAATGAATGCCGCCCGCATGGGGGCGGAAGCCCTTATCGCCGACTCGCCGGAAGCGCCGGTTAAGGTATTGGATGCGCGACAGCTCAGCCTGGGCACGGGTTTTGCCGTGGAGACAGCGGCCAAGGCCGCTCAGAACGGACTGGGCATGGATGAGATCATTGACATCGTTGCCGAGCAGATTGGGCGCACCCAGGTGTTCGCCGCGTTGGATACCATGGAGTACCTGCGGCGCAGCGGGCGCGTCAACTGGATCGTGGGGCGTCTGGGCGACGTGCTGCAGATCAAGCCCATTTTGCGTATGGTCGATGGCGCGGCCGGCGGTGAGCGGGTGCGCACCTGCGCCCAGGCCCGGGCGCGCATCATCGAGCTACTCAAGGAGCAGGCGCCACTGGAGCGCGCGGCCTTGGTGCACAGCCACGCACCGGAACGGGCTGAGGAGCTACGGCGTGAATGCGCCGACGTGCTTGAGGGGCTTGATGTGCCCTCGGTGGATATCACCCCGGTCCTCGGGGCGCACATTGGCCCAGGCGCGCTGGGCTTTGCCTGTGTGTCTAAACGTGCGCCAAACGATCGGCGCTGACAAAGACTGCGACCAAGCCATGGACTCCTCGCTCATTCGTGACGTGGCCTGGATCGGCGATGGGTATGTCGAGGGTCTTTCTCGCGGGATCGTCCTGGTTTTTCACGGCCTCGGCATCACGGCGCTCAAGAGCGGCCCCGAGGCCGACGAGTACCAGTGGGCGCGGGAGGGCGGCCTGGTCGTCTATCCTTACTGTGGTCCCTGGTCGTGGATGAACCGCGAGGCGCGGGCGTTCGTCGATGATCTGGTCGACGCCGTCTATACCAAATTCGGGCTTGCCGCCGACGCACCGCTTGTCTGCGTCGGCGGCAGCATGGGCGGGCTCAGCGCCCTGCTCTACACCCGCTACGCCCGGCGTCCCGTGGATGCCTGCCTGGCGCTCTATCCGGTGTGCGATCTAGCCTACCACTTTCGCGAACGTCGTGATCTGCCACGCACCATTCTCCACGCCTTTCGCGGCTATGCCGAGCCTTTGGATGACCTGCTGACCGAGCACTCGCCGCTGGCGCTGATCGAGGGTATGCCCGACATCCCCTATCTGATCGTGCACGGCGACAAGGATTATGCGGTGAACAAGGCGCATCACTCCGATCGCCTGGTTGCCGCCTTGCGCGCGGCGAAAAGGGATGTGACCTATATCGAGGTGCCGGGCATGGGTCACCTCGGCCCTTTGCCGCCCGATGTCCTGCAACAAACCATTGGCTTTGTCGGCGCAAGGCTAAGACGAGCCGGAGAGCAGTGCTGCCCAAGCAAGGATTCGGGTTGAGCGTCACAGGGCGCCCGCTGTCCATTCCACACAACGCTGATCGATTCGAGAGGAGTCGAATGACCGCTTCCGACCTCTGTTTTCTCACCGCCACCGAGCTGGCAGCGCTGATCCGCAAGGGCGAGCTATCCGCCCGCGAGGTTATGGCCGCCCATCTGGCGCAGATCGACGCCATAGACCCTGCGGTGAACGCCATCATCACCTACCTGCCCGAGCAGGCCCTGTCCGCCGCTGCCGACGCCGATGAGGCCCAGGCCCGAGGTGAGCCATTGGGGCCACTCCACGGTCTGCCCATCGCGCACAAGGACCTGGAGGATACTGCGGGGGTGCGCACCACCTACGGCTCGCCTCTGTTCGCCAACCACATACCCGAGCAAGATGCCCTCATCGTCGAGCGCCTCAAGCGGGCAGGGGCCATCTCGGTGGGCAAGACCAACGTGCCCGAGTTTGGCGCCGGCTCGCAGACCTTTAACACCGTTTTTGGCGCCACGCTGAACCCCTACGATCTCACCAAGACCTGCGGCGGCTCCAGCGGGGGCGCGGCGGTGGCGCTGGCCTGCGGCATGCTGCCCCTGGCCGACGGCAGCGACATGGGCGGCTCGTTGCGCAACCCGGCCAGCTACTGTAACGTCGTCGGCATGCGTACCTCGCCGGGTCGTGTGCCGGTGTGGCCCACGACGGCCGCATGGTCGCCCCTCTCCGTCGCCGGGCCCATGGCGCGCACCGTGGAGGACGCCGCGCTCATGCTCAGCGCCATCGCCGGCCCCGATCCGCACTCGCCTATCAGTATCGAACAGCCGGGGGAGATCTTTCGTCGGCCCCTGGAGCGCGATTTTCGGGGGGTCAGCATTGCTTGGTCGCTCGATCTGGGCGGCGCCTTTCCCGTGGATCCTCGCGTTATCGCCGTGCTAGAGAGCCAGCGAGAGACCTTTTCC